>NZ_CALBEX010000069.1 GCF_937889215.1 uncultured Limnohabitans sp. | reverse complement strand
CACCCGCACACCAAAGCCGCCACACCGGGCAAAACAAAAGCTGCACGCCAGCCCTGCCACTGGATCAAAAAACCCGTGAGCAAAGCCGCTACAGCCACGCCCAGGTTGCCCGACAGGCCATTGAAGCCGATGGTCGCGCCCGGGTTGGCCGAACGCTCCAGCAGCATGGGAATGCCCACCGGGTGGTAAATGGCGGCGAACACGCCGATCAGGGTCAGGCACAAAGCCAGTTGCATCGGCGTTTGCGCGAAAGCGGTCAAGATGGAAGCGGTGCCAATGCCAAAAAAGAACACCAGCATCATGCTGCGACGGCCCCACAAATCGCCCAAGCGCCCCGCCGGCAAAGAGCCCAGACCGAACATGAAAAACGCCCCGGCACCATAGGGCATGAGGTCTTGCCATTGGGCCAAGCCCATGTCGGCCGCGATGGTGCTCACTGCCGCTGCAAAAATCAGCAAAAACAAATGGTCCAACGCGTGCGCGGTATTGAGCAAACCCCGCACCACGCGGGGATGGTCAGCGGGCGGCAAGGCCGCAGAAGTCAAGGTCGTCATGGTCAATTCTGGATTGCAGGCACGGGCGCAGACACCACTGCGAACATAGCCCTGTAATGTGCGCCCATGACCGAAAAGCCGCTGTCGCTTGGGTCACATCGCCGGTGCAAACCCTTGCGCAAAAGCCTGCGCTCCTGCAAGCATGGCCCTGCTTGGACTCAGTCTTGGCCGCCTTGGGGCGACTGAGCTGCAGAGGCCTGGTCCTGCGCGTTAACGGATGCCGCCACAGCAGGCTCGGGCATGAAACACATTTTTTCGCCATCCCAGCGCTGGCCGCACCAGCACAGGCCTTCGGCGTTGATGATGCAAGTGCCGGTGCCGCAGCACCGTGGATCTTCTGACATGGGCCTGCTCCTGATGCTGACGCTGAATGAAAGGTCCTCTAAGGATGCCTGAAAACGCTTCAGGCATCCAGATCAAGGCATCACAGCCCTGCAGTGGCCTTGGCTTTTTCACACGCCATCAAGATGCGCTCGGGCGTGGCCGGCGCATCCATGTACACCACCGCTTTGTGGTTGGCACTGGCGGCCACCGCATCGCGCAAGGCGAAGAAGGTGGACAAGCCCAACATCAAGGGCGGCTCGCCCGTGGCCTTGCTGTTGAACGGCGTGGGCTTCAAGTTGGCGTTGTCGAACAAGGACACATTGAAGTGTTCTGGGATGTCGCCCGCCACCGGGATCTTGTAAGTGCTGGGGCCGTGCGTGAGCAGCTTGCCTTTTTTGTCCCAAATGCACTCTTCCATGGTG
>NZ_CALBEX010000068.1 GCF_937889215.1 uncultured Limnohabitans sp. | reverse complement strand
GGCGCAATTGCCCTTGCAGGAAAACGGTCGCGATTGGGGCCGTTTGGCCTGCAAATGGAGTGGACTGAGGGCGGTCGAAACCCAAACCATCGCTGTGTGGGGCAAGACCCAGTGGTTGCGCTGCCTCGTGATGATGGTGGTGCGCCCCGTCCAGGCTGTGATCGTCCAAATGCAAAGATGGATCGCTCTGGTGGTCGTGTGGGTGGGCTGCGTGTTGCGTTGCAGCTTGGGCATGCACCCAGGCGTTGGCGATGTCGGTGCTCAGCTGCGCTTGACCCAGCGGCGTGAGCCACAGCAGAGACTGCCACAGCAAGGCAAACATCAAAAGGGTGGCGCGGGTGCTTGGGGACATGGCAAAGCATTCTAAGTGGGCAAGTCATGGACTTGCTTTGGTCAGGTGGCTTGTCAATCCAACAACGGATGACAGGCGTTCTGGCTCGCTGGTGGCTGGCCGTGAATTTGGTGAAAGCGTTCGGAGCGCCAGCACAAGCAGCAGCTGATGCGTTGCAAAATGGTCCTCCATTACAAAAGCCGGTCACGGCGTCAGGGGAGCCCATGAACACACCGAGCAGCTTGCAGACGCAGAATTTGTCATTGATGACGTCCACCCGCGACTTCGCCGAGCAGCACATGCACACCATCCTGGCCCGCCTGGCCGGGCCGGGTGCGGTGCCGCGCCCCGATCAGGTGGACGCGGTGCACGCGGTGTTGCAACCCGCCTCGCGCGTGCTGGTGGTGCAGGCCACGGGCTGGGGCAAGTCGGCGGTGTATTGGGCGGCCACGCACGCGATCCGCAGCACGGGCGCAGGCCCCACCCTGGTGGTCTCGCCCTTGCTGGCGCTGATGCGCGACCAGGTGAGCGCGGCCGAGCGGGCTGGGCTCAAGGCGGCCACCGTCAACTCCACCAACATCGATGACTGGGACGAGGTGTTCCAGCGGCTGGACGAGGACGCCATCGATGTGCTGCTGGTCTCGCCCGAACGCTTGGGCAACCCGCGATTTGCGGCACGGCTGGGCGCTTTGCTGGCCCGGGTGGGCTTGATCGTGATCGACGAGGCGCATTGCATCAGCGACTGGGGTTTTGATTTCAGGCCCGATTACCAGCGGCTGGCAAGAGCGCTGTTGTCCACGCCCACGGCCAGCGTGCTGGCCACCACAGCCACGGCCAACGAGCGGGTGACGCTGGACATTGGCAAGCAGTTGGGCGCGGGCACGGTGACCTTTCGCGGCACGCTGGCGCGCACCTCGCTCACGCTGTCGGTGGTGCCGGGCTTGTCGCCCTTGCAGCGCTATGCCTGGATTGCCGATGCGCTGGAGCAATTGCCCTGCTCGGGCATTGTGTACGTGCTCACCGTGGCCGAGGCCGAGCGGCTGACGGCTTTTTTGCGCAGCTGCGGCCACGCGGTGGACGCTTACAGCGGCCAGACCGATGCCGACACGCGGCTCAAAGTGGAAGACCGGTTGCGCCACAACCAGGTGAAGGCGGTGGTGGCCACGTCGGCGCTGGGCATGGGTTACGACAAGCCGGATTTGGGCTTTTGTGTGCATGTGGGTTCGCCCTCGACACCGGTGGCCTATTACCAGCAGGTGGGGCGGGCGGGCAGGGCAGTGGCGCATGCCGAAGGGGTGCTGCTGCCTTCAGACGCGGACGAGCGTATTTGGGATTACTTTGCCACGGCGTCGATTCCGGACCCACAAACCGCGGCCAAGGTGTTGCAAAGCCTGGGTGGTGATGCGCGAAGCCTGATCGAGATAGAAGCCGACACGGGTGTGCGCAGGGGGCGGCTGGAGGCGTTGCTCAAAATTTTGGCGGTCGAGGGCGTGGTGGACAAAGACGGCACGGCTTGGCGCGCCACGGGCGTGCCCTATGTGCACGACACGGCCAAATGGACGGCGCTGGCTCAGGTGCGCCAGCAAGAGGCGGGCATCATGCGGCAATACGCCCATGGCGCGGGCTGCCTGATGGCGTATTTGCAGACCGCGCTGGACGACCCATCGCCTGCGCCGTGCGGGCGCTGCTCGGTGTGTACCGGGCATTTGCCGTTTCCAGGCCTAACACCCTCACAAGACAAATTGATCGCAGCACGCAACTTCTTGCGCGGCATGGACGTGGACATCGAGCCGCGCAAGCGCTGGCCCGCTGGGGTCGGGCGCAAAGGCACGATTCGCGGCTTTGATGTGGGCCGCGCTGTGGCCTTTGCCGATGACCCGGGCTGGGTGTCTGAACTGCAGGCCTTGCGCTTGGCCCCTGGTGATGTGCCGCCCGATTTGCTGGCCGGGGCCCTGGCCACGCTGGGCCGCTGGGCCAAGACCTGGCCTGCGCGCCCGGTGTGCGTGGTGCCGCTGCCCGCGCCCGACATGTCTGCCAACCGCGTGCTGGCCGAGCACATTGCGCGCAAGGGGCGCTTGCCGCTGCACGATGTGTTCAGCTGGCACGGCGGACCAGCGCCTGACGACAGCGCCTCGACCCCGGTGGTGGTGCATCTGGAATCGGCCATCCGCATGGCTGCTGATGCGGCCTTGCCCCCCGGACCTGTGTTGCTGGTCGCCAGCACGGTGCGCACCCGCTGGACGGCCACCGTGGCCGCAGCGCTTTTGCGGGAAAATGAGGCCTCGCAAGTGCTTGTGCTGGCTTTGCATTTGCAGCCCTGAGCGCACAGTTTCCCTTAGAAAGCCACGATGAGCGACGACACAGCAGACACCCCCTTGGTCCAAGAACCCCGCCTTTGGCAAGACGAAAACTGGACCGCCCAGGTCATCAAAAACGAAGACGACGATGGTTGGGCGGTGGCCATGTTCAAGGCCGGAGCTTCCGAGCCTGCGCTGGTCGGCCCCTGGACCATGGGCCGCGACAAGAAGAACCCCAAGCCGCTGGACTCGAACGCCTTCAACACGCTGGTGAAGACGGCCTCCGAGGTGATCCGCCGCCACGAACAGCAGCTGCACGCCCAGCTCAACAAGACGCTCTATGTCGCACGCGACGGCGCCTGGCTGAAGCTCACGCTGGAGATCGTGCCCGCCGAGGACGATCCCTA
>NZ_CALBEX010000067.1 GCF_937889215.1 uncultured Limnohabitans sp. | reverse complement strand
CGCGTGTTCATCCGCGCCGACCTGAATGTGCCGCAAGCCGATGACGGCAGCATCACCGAGGACACCCGCGTGCGCGCCAGCGTGCCCTGTATCCAGATGGCTTTGGACGCGGGCGCGGCCGTGATGGTGACCAGCCACTTGGGCCGCCCCGCCGAAGGCCAGTTCAAACCCGAAGACTCGCTGGCCCCGGTGGCCAAGCGTCTGGGCGAGCTGCTGGGCCGCGAAGTCCAGCTGGTCTCGGACTGGGTGGACGGCGTCACCGTGGCCCCCGGCCAGGTCGTGTTGCTGGAGAACTGCCGCGTCAACCCCGGTGAGAAGAAAAACACCGAAGCGCTGGCCCGCAAACTGGCCCAGCTGTGCGACATCTACGTGAACGACGCCTTTGGCACCGCTCACCGCGCCGAAGGCACGACGCATGGCATCGCCCAGTATGCGCCGATCGCCTGCGCCGGCCCTTTGTTGGCGGCCGAGATCGACGCCATCAGCCAAGCGCTGGCCGCGCCGAAGCGCCCGCTGGTGGCCATTGTGGCGGGCAGCAAAGTCAGTACCAAGCTGACCATCTTGAAGAGCTTGGCCCAAAACGTGGACCGGCTGATTGTGGGCGGCGGCATTGCCAACACCTTCATGCTGGCGGCGGGCCTGAAGATTGGCAAGAGTTTGGCCGAAGCCGATTTGGTGGGCGAGGCCCAAGCGGTGATCGAGGCCATGAAGGCGCGTGGCGCGGAAGTCCCCATTCCCACCGATGTGGTGACCGCCAAGACCTTTGCGGCGGATGCGGTGGCCACGGTGAAAAAAGCCACCGAGGTGGCGGACGACGACATGATTTTGGACATCGGCCCCGAGACGGCGGCCCAGCTGGCGGCGCAGCTCAAGCAAGCGGGGACCATTGTGTGGAACGGCCCGGTGGGGGTGTTCGAGTTTGCGGCGTTTGAAAACGGCACGCGGGTGATTGCCCAGGCGATTGCCGAGTCCAGCGCCTTCAGCATCGCGGGCGGTGGCGACACGCTGGCGGCGATTGCCAAGTACGGCATTGAAAAGCAGGTCGGCTACATCTCCACGGGCGGCGGTGCGTTCCTGGAGATCCTGGAAGGCAAAACTTTGCCTGCGTTTGAAATTTTGATGAAACGCGCAGCGGCTTGAAGCATCGACGTGAACTGTTAGATTTTCTTCAACAAAAAACCCCGCATGGCGGGGTTTTTTTGTGGGTCTGAACCGACGTCCAGATCAGGCTTGGGTCACCGGTGGCAGGTTGCCGCGCACCGGGCTGGTCATGTTGCCTTGGAAGTCGGTCCAGCATTCGCGTGTGAAGTCGTACAGCTTGCAGCTTTTGGCGGTGCTGAAATACCAGTTCCAAGAAAAAGCTTGAACGATGATGCGGCCTGGCAGCATTTCTTCGAGCTTGGACTGGGCTTTCTTCAGCCGGTACAGCGGCACGCTCATGTCCACATGGTGGGCGGTGTGCTCCATGATGTGGTGCATCATGGCGCCGATCTTGAACGGGAAGGTCAGGTGCACGGTGGTGGAGACGAAAGGCGCGGCCTTGATCCAGGCGGCCTTGTTGTCGTGCCAAGACGTCTTGACATGGGTGTGGTGCACATAGACCACAAAGCCAATCATGGTGTTCCAGAAAAAGAAGGGCACCGCAAAACCCAGCAACAGCGACAGCCAGACCGATTGACCTGTGGCGATGGCTGCGCCCACGATGGTGGCGATCCAGAGCAGCGCGAAACCACTGACCAGCATGCTGTCCTTGAAGAAGATGGGGCGGCGTGTGGGCATGTGGGTTTTGTTGGGGAAAAATTCGCGCTTCCACCAGATTTCGATCATGTAATAGAGGCCTGGTGCCCAGCCGCTGCGATAGGCCCGTTCGAGCAAGCGCTGCATGGGCGAGAGGGCTTCAAATTCGGTGGCCGTCAAGGGTGTCCAG
>NZ_CALBEX010000066.1 GCF_937889215.1 uncultured Limnohabitans sp. | reverse complement strand
TCGAGGATCGCGTCGCGTTTGATGTCGTGGGTTGCGGATTTGGGTCTGGCCATGTCTTTCGGGCCTCAAACCGGCCACACCACCCCGTTGTCGTTCAGGATCGCATCGAGCGGCTCATCGTGGTCTTCGGGCTCCAGATCGTCCAAAAAACCGTGGGTGTAGCCCAGGCCAACGGTGTAGGGCTTGGGCTGCAAGGTGGCCAAGGTGCGGTCGTAAAAGCCGCCGCCGTAACCCAAACGGTAGCCGCCGATGCCGTAGCCCACGCAGGGCACAAACAGCAAGGTGGGCACGATGACTTCGGTGTCTTTGGGCTTGGGAATGCCGTAAGCGTCTTCCTCCATCGGACAGCCAGGGTACCAAGTGTGAAAAGTGAGGGTCTTGTGGAGCTTGTTGACCACGGGCAAGCCAATTTGGCGCCGCTGCGGCTCACCATGCAGCTCGCCGTCTTCTTTCCAGCGGTGCAGCGCTGGCAGCGGGTCAAATTCGCCCTTGATGGGCCAGTAAGCGCCGATCACGGTATCGGGGCGGTCAAACAGCCAGATGCGCATGACGCGCTGCAAGGCTTCAGCCCGCGCCAGGCGGTCGGGCAGGTTCAGCCTTTCTTCAATCAAGGCTTTTCTCAAGGCGCGCTTTGCTTCGGCTTTGTCCATAATCAACCCATGAAATTTAGACTGATTTTGACACTGCTGGCCAGCATCGCCGTGACAAGCCTGATGGCCTTGCCCGTCCAGGCCCAAAACCGGGGTGACGAGGCGGTGTTGGAGATGGTCAAAGCCTTTCGCAAAAACGACACGGCGCGCCTGACAGCCCTGCTGCCGCAGACCCGAGGGCATGTGCTGGAGCCGCTGGCCGCCTACTGGGAAATGCGCGCCCGCTTGCCAACGGCATCCGTGTCCGAAATCCAAAGTTTTTTAACAACTTACGCGGGCAGTTATTACGAAGACCGTTTGCGCAATGACTGGTTGCTTCAGTTGGGCAAAAACCGTGACTGGTCCACATTCACCGCCGAATACCCCCGCTTTCGCATGCGCGACGACCGTGAGGTGCGTTGTTACGCTCTGGCCACCGAGGCCATGAACAGCAAGGCCGACGTGGCCGACGAAGCCAAGCGCCTGTGGTACGCCCAGCGCGATGCCGATGACGGCTGCACTTACGTGGCCGAACACCTGCATTCGGGCCGGCAACTCAAAGCACTGGATGTGTGGCGCAAAGCCCGTATCGCCATGGATGCCAATCGACCCCGCGCAGCGCAGGCAGCTGTTGACATCGAAGCGCCGCGCCTGTCTGAGCAAGTGGCGCTGATCCACGCCGACCCCGCCAAATACCTGGACAAGCGCATCATGGCCATCACCCGCAGCCGCAAAGAACTCGCGGTGCTGGCGCTGATCCGGCTGGCTGCCAAAGACCCGGACGAAGCCGCCGATTTGCTGAGCCGTCGCTGGGCGATCCAGCTGAGCGCTGAAGAACGCAACTGGACCTGGGCCGTGATTGGCAAAAGAGCCGCTCAAAAACTGCAGGACAACGCCACCAGCCACTTTGCCAAAGTGCAAAAAGACAGCGATCTGAACGACGACCTGCTGGGCTGGAAGGTGCGTGCCGCTTTGCGCCAAGGCCAATGGCCGCAGGTACTGAGCGCCACCCAGGCCATGAGTGCGGACACCCGCAACGAGCCAACATGGGTCTATTGGCGCGCCCGCGCCCTGCTGGCCACCGCCCGCCACGAGGCGCAACGCCAAGAGAGCCAAGGTCTGCTGCGCCAAATCGCCAGTGTGCGGGGCTTTTATGAGCAACTGGCGCTGGAGGACCTCGGTCAGGCCATCACCATCCCCGAGCGCCCTAGCCCCCTGACGCCCCAAGAAAAGGCCGCCGCATTCATCCACCCCGGTCTGCAACGCGCTTTGTATGCCATCGCCTTGGGCCTGCGCTCTGAAGGCAACCGGGAATGGAACTACAGCACCAACCTGCACACGCCCGGCGGCATGAACGACCGCGAACTGCTGGCCGCCGCCGACCTGGCCTGCCAGCGCCAGGTATGGGACCGCTGCATCAACACCAGCGAGCGCACCCGGACCGCGTTTGACTTTGAGCAGCGCTTCCCCATGCCGCTGCGCGAGACCGTGGTGCGCCGAGCCCATGAAATCCAACTGGATCCGGCATATGTCTATGGCTTGATCCGGCAGGAAAGCCGCTTCATCATGGACGCCCGCTCGCTTGTAGGGGCCTCGGGCCTGATGCAGGTGATGCCTGCCACTGCCAAATGGACCGCAAAAAAAATTGGACTGACCAGCTTCAGACCCAACCAGATCAGCGACCACGAGGTGAACGTCACCATTGGCACGGCCTATTTGAAACTGGTGCTTGACGATTTCGAGGCCTCCATGCCGCTGGCGGCTGCGGCCTACAACGCCGGCCCCAACCGTTCGCGCAGTTGGCGCAACGGCCCCGTGCTCGAGGCGGCCATTTGGGCCGAAAACATCCCGTTCCAAGAAACACGCGATTACGTGAAAAAAGTGCTGTCCAACACCACCACCTACGCCGCCATCCTGACGCGTCAACCGCAGTCGCTCAAAGCGCGCTTAGGCTCGGTCGGTCCACGGCAATCGCCCATGACCGAGGCCAGCAGCGATTTGCCGTAAAGCTGACGGCAGGTTCAAGCTCTTTCTTGTAAGTCGGACCTTCAGGTCCAACATGATGGGCTTTGACGCAAGTCCATGCCTGGGCTCAAGCCAACGATCTACAAAACGTCAGAGGCCATGGCAACAGCTGGCCACTGCGAAAGAATGCGCTCAGGCCTGCGGCGCTGGACCCAACAAAGCGTCCAGATTAGCCTGGATTTTTTCTTCGATTTTGCTGCTGTAGGCCCCCAGCAGAAAGCCCAGTTTGATCTTCAGATCGAAGCGGTTTTCGGTCACCGTGAGTTGGCCGCTCACGCCAATGCGCTCAAACCGCATGCAGTCTTGGGATCCGCCGGATTCAAACTCGCAGGTCATGCCCCAATCTTGTTCGGCTTGCTCGCGCCAGCGCTCGGCCACGGTACGTGCGCCGCTCAAGCCCAAGGTGTGCGTGCGTTCAATGTTCAGTTCAGGCATGGTGTTTGAAATGTGATTTTGAGGGTTCAGGTGTGGGCTGTGGCCACCGAATGGGCCGCCGGTTCGAATGCCGCATCGGCAGCCACCTCCACCAAGCAGTCGTAAAACACAGGCGCACGGCCCAGATCGGTCAGGTGTTGGCTGGTGAGTTCATTCACATTGGTGCCGTTCAGGCCCAGCTTGCGCCACCAAATGCCCAAGCCGTGGACCACGCCCTCGCGGGCGCGTTGGTTCAGCTTCGCTTTGCAGTGGTAAGTGCCCCGGTCGTTGAACACACGCACCACCGCGCCGTCGGCAATGCCACGCGTCGCGGCGTCTTGCGGGTGCATTTCCAGCACCGGCTCGGCTTCGATGTCGCGCAGGCTTTGCACGTTGACGAAGCTGGAGTTGAGAAAATTGCGCGCAGGCGGCGAGATCATGGCCAGCGGATAGCGGCCACCAGGGGCAGCCAATTCGTAATTGGGCAAATGGTCAGGCAGGCCATCCAGGCCCTGATCGGCCAAGCGTTGGCTGAAAAACTCGCATTTGCCCGATGGCGAAGGAAAACCACCTTGCGCAAACGGCGCATCGGGCACAGGCAATGAAGCAAAGCCGTGCGCCAGCAGCTGCTCAAAATCATCCGCATCGCCAATGGCGCAGCGGCACAGGCTTTCGTCGCTCTCGGCAAAACACGGATCGTCAAACCCCATGCGCTGGGCGAGCGCACGGAAGATGTCGGTGTTGGTGCGTGCACCACCCACGGGCGCAATCGCCGGGCGATTCAGCAGCACGTCGGTGTGGCCGTAACTGGTGTGGATGTCCCAATGCTCCAGCTGTGTGGTGGCGGGCAAGATGAAGTCGGCATAGTCGGCCGTGTCGGTCTTGAAGTGCTCCAGCACCACGGTGAACAGGTCTTCGCGGCCAAAACCCTTCACCACCTTGCCCGACTCGGGCGCAATGGCCACAGGGTTGCTGTTGTAGACAATCAAGGCTTCGATCTGCGGGCCAAAGGCGGGTGATGCCGGGCGCAGCAAATCGTCGCCAATGGTGGTCATGTTGATGGTGCGTGGACGCCGCTCACCCAGCAAGTCAGGCCGCTGCAAGGCCGAGCGCCGCACCGGAAAATGCCCCGAGCTGCTGAGCAACAGCCCGCCCGCCCGGTGCCGCCAGGCCCCGGTGAGCGCTGGCAAACAAGCGATCGCCCGCACCGCATTGCCACCACCGCGCACGCGCTGCATGCCGTAGTTCAGCCGAATCGAGGCAGGCTGGGTGGTGCCCCAGTCGCGGGCCAGTTGGCGGATTTGTTCAACCGGCACGCCACACACCTCTGCCGCCCGCTCGGGTGGCCAAAGCAAAGCGCGGGCCTTCAAGGCATCCCAGCCCAAGGTGTAGCGGTCAATGTAATCTTGGTCAAGCCAGCCATGGACGATCAACTCGTGCATGACAGCCAGCGCCAGCGCGGCATCGGTGCCGGGGCGCAGTGCAATGTGTTCATGGCATTTTTCGGCCGTTTCGCTGCGACGAGGGTCGATGCACACCAACTTGGCCCCGTTGCGCTTGGCAGCTTGGGCGATGCGCCAAAAATGCAGGTTGCTGCCAATCGAGTTGCTGCCCCAAATGACGATGAGCTTGGATTCGGCAAAAAACTCGTTCTTCATGCCCACCTTGTTGCCTAGGGTCTGGGTCAGGGCTTCAGCCCCGGCCGAGGCGCAAATGGTGCGATCCAAGAGCGATGCGCCCAGCTGGTGAAAAAACCGCGCCGCGATCGACTCGCTTTGCACCAAGCCCATGGTGCCCGCGTAGCTGTAAGGCAAGATGGCCTGTGGATCGCGGGCGGCGATGGCTTTCAGGCGTGTCGCGATTTCGTCCAGGGCTTCGTCCCAACCCACAGGCTCAAATTGACCCGAACCCTTGGGGCCGACGCGGCGCAAAGGCTGAAGCAAACGATCCGGGTGGTAGGTGCGCTCGGTGTAACGCGAGACCTTGGTGCACAGCACGCCGTCGGTAGGCGCGTGCGCCGGGTTGCCCTGCACCTTGGTGGCGCGGCCATTTTCCACCGTGGTCAGCAGGGCGCAGTTGTCGGGGCAGTCGTGCGGGCAAGCGCCGCGCACGGTGGTGGGGGTGTCGGTAG
>NZ_CALBEX010000065.1 GCF_937889215.1 uncultured Limnohabitans sp. | reverse complement strand
CCAGCTCGGCCACGGCGGCTTCGTCGCGCACGTTTTTGGTAAAGCGGGGGCCTTCGCCTTGGGCAAAACTCAGGCCCAGGCCCATGGCATCGGGCACGGTGAGGATGTCGGAAAACAAGATGGCGGCATCAAGTGCATAACGCTCGAGGGGCTGCAGGGTGACCTCGGTGGCGTAGTCGACGTTGGTGGCCAGGCCCATGAAGCTGCCGGCTTTGGCGCGGGTGGCGCAGTACTCGGGCAGGTAGCGCCCGGCTTGGCGCATGAGCCAGACGGGGGTGTGGTCGGTGGCTTGGCGCAGGCAGGCGCGCAAGAAGCTGTCATTTTGGAGGGGTGCAAAAGAAGTGCTCATGCCCGCCATTGTCGCAGGCTGCAAGGCCGCTGCACTGTCCATCCGGCGTCAAACAGGGGCGTGAATGGCGAGCGACCTGAGCACTGCACTTGCGGTGGTGTTCAACGCCCAGTGTTCAGGGCCTGCAGCGACTTTTGCACCTCGGCCACACTGGGCAATTCGGACAACAGCACGGGCGCACGGCCCGGTGCGTACAAGGCGTACACCGGCACGCCGCTGCGACCCAAGGCCGAAAGTGCCTGGGTGATGGCCGGGTCGCGGCGGGTCCAGTCGGCCCGCATCAGCACCACTTGGCGGCTTGCAAAGTCTGCCAGCAGCGTGGCATCGGCGAAGGTGGTTTTTTTGTTGAATTGGCAGGTCACGCACCAAGCGGCGGTGAAGTCCACGAACACTGGGCGACCTGCGCTCAGTTGCGTCTGCACGTCAGCCTCTGACCAGGCTTGCCAAAGGGGCCGGTCGGCAGCGTTTTTTTCGCTGGCGCTGCTGGCTGTTGCCGATGAGGGGGCATCACGCAAAGCCAAAGGCAGCCAGCTGCTGCCGAGCCACAGCAAAGTGGCCAGGGCCAGGCCGCTCATGACCCAGCGCGTGCGGCCTGTCAGGCCCAGCGCCCAGACCAGCCACGCCACGGTGAGTAACAAGGCCAGCAGACCGCTGGCCCCATCAATGCCGGTTTGCTGGCCCAGCACCCACAGCAGCCAGATAACGGTGGCAAACATCGGGAAGGCCATGGCTTGGCGAAAAGTCAGCATCCAGGCCCCAGGGCGCGGCAGGGCGCGGGCGATGCCAGGCCACCAGCTGGCCGCCAAATAGGGCAAGGCCATGCCCACGCCCATGGCGGCAAACACCGTGAGCGCTTGCCACACGGGCAGCGCAATCGCCAAGCCCAGCGATGCGCCCATGAAGGGCGCTGTGCACGGCGAAGCCACGGCCACGGCCAGCACACCCGACAAACCGGCGTTCACGGTCGGGTGGCGGCTTTGCAATGAAGCGAGGCGGCTGGGCAGCATCTGCCCAAACTCGAAAACGCCTGCCAAGTTGAGGCCCAGCACGGTGAACAACAGCGCCAGAGCCGCCACCACTGGCGGTGACTGCAGCTGAAAGCCCCATCCAAGCTGTTCGCCAGCGGCCCGCAAGGCCAGCATCAGGCCGCCCAGCAACATGAACGACAGCACCACACCCACGGTGTAGGCCATCCCGGCAGCGCGGTGTTGGGCTTGAGTCGCATTCGCCTTGGCAAAGCCCAGCACCTTGATGGCCAACACCGGAAACACGCAGGGCATCAGGTTGAGCAAAAAGCCGCCCACCAGCGCCCCCAAAATGGCCAGCGTCAGGCCCAAGGCGGTGGTGTTGGTTGCCGCTGGTTTTTGCGCAGCGCGTGCGTTCTCGGCCAGCGCCTTGGCCAGAGCGGGCGAGATCTCGACAGGGGCGGCTTGAGTCAGTGCAGGCCAAGTGCCTTGCACGGGCGTTTCAAGCTCAAAAGCAGGGGCTTGGGGTGCAGACTCCGGCCCCGCCGCGATCACCCAGCGCATGGTTTGAGGGCTGTCGCCGCGTTCTTCAGAGACCGGAATTTGGGCCTGCCAGACCGCGCCTTGCCAGTTTTGCGTCCAGTCTTTGTCCTGCACGGCCGCGTTGTGCACCACGCTGGCGGTGACTGGGAAAGCGCTGAGCGTCTGGCCTCGCCAACTGGCGGGCAGGCCGTGCACGCGCAGGCTCAGTTGCTGGCCATCGTCCGACAACGTGGTCTGGCCGCCGGTGATCCAAGTGCCGCTTTGCTTGAGCTGCGGCATCGTCTGGGGGCTGAGTTTTTGGGTCGCTTCGAAGCTTGCCGCGTGCGGCGTTTGCGGCGCGGCAGAGGCCAGGTTCAGGCTCATGCGGCCTTCTTGCGGAATGCATTCTTGGCGGCACACCAGCCAATCGGCTTGTAATTGGAGGGTCAGTGGCCCAGTGTCCGGGAAGCGGAAGTCAGCCCCCAACGTCACGGGCACCGTCAGCAGCACACGGCCTTCGTAGCCGTAGTTGGCCAAGCTGCCAATCGGGAATTTTTTGGGCAAAGGCCACGCGATCGCGCCGGCTTGCAAGCCGGCAGGCAGCTGCCACTGCAGCTGGGTGGGCAAGCCCGAGTCGCCCGGGTTTTGCCAATAGGTGTGCCAATGGGGCTGGTGCTCGATCTGCAGGCCCATCCAAAAGGTTTGCCCGGCCTGAAGGCCTTGGGGGGCGTGCACTTGCAACTCGGCCCGCACCTGCTCGGTATTGACCACATGGGTGGAACTGCTGAGCAAGGCGTTGGTCGCCGAGGTGCTGGCGGCCGGCTTGGTGGAAAACAGGGCGCCGGTTTGCGCCAGGCTGGCAACGGGAAGGAACAAAAGAGCGCACAAGCCCAGCCCCAGCACCCCACTCTGAACCGTGGCCCAGCCACGCGACAACACGGAAACTTTCACGCCAATCCTTCTTTATGGTCCCGGACACCTGAAGCGGAACCTTCTGCGAAGGCACTGTACACGCACAGACTCCATTAAGATGCCGAACATGCAAAACCCTTCGCGTTTTTGGGCCGACTGGACCACCCTCGATTTTCAGGCCTTGGTGCCAGACCGGACCATCGATCGGGCCATCGCCGTCCTGCCCGTTGCCGCCACTGAGCAGCATGGCCCGCACCTGCCGCTGTCGGTGGACACCGATTTGGTCAATGGCGTGGTGGCGGCTTGCTTGCCGCACTTGCCTTCTGACTTACCGGCTTTGTTTTTGCCCACCCAAACGGTGGGCCTGAGTCCTGAGCACGCGCGTTTTGGGGGTACCTTGACGCTCAAGGCCGAGACCGTGATCCGTTTGTGGACCGACATCGGCGAGTCGGTGGCGGCCAGTGGCGTTAAGAAACTGGTGCTGCTCAACGCCCATGGCGGACAAGTGAGTGTGATGGACATCGTGGCGCGGGATTTGCGGGCACGCTTGGGCATGCTGGTTTTCAGCGTGAGCTGGTTCAATTTGCCGCTGCGCGATGCGCAAGGCGGCGATGTGAGTGCGCTTTTTCCGCCCGAAGAGCACCGCTTTGGTGTGCACGCGGGCGACACCGAAACCTCGATGATGCTGGCGCTGCGGCCCGAATGCGTGTGCATGGATTTGGCGCAAAACTTCCGGTCCACCTCGCAAGACCGCGCTGAACGTTTTGAAATTTTGGGCAACGGCAAAAGCGCCAAGCTGGGTTGGCAAATGCAGGACTACAACCGCCATGGGGCGGCGGGGAATGCCTTGGCCGCAACCGCTGAAAAAGGCCAAGCCTTGCTGAGCGCTTCGGGCCGGGCGCTGGCGCAGTTGCTCGGTGAAATTGACCAATTGCCCCCAGAAACGCTCACCGACGAGGTGGGTTGAGGCCTTGCGGCCCGGTCTTCAAAAGTTGGGCAGCACCAGATCGCAGTGCTCGCGGCTCACGTTTTTGGGGTATTCGCGGGTGGTGTCGATGCAGCCGCCTTGTGCATAGACCCCCTTGGGGTCGCGCATGCGCAGCATGCGGTCCAGCACGTGGGCTCTGGCTTTCGGGTCGGCCTGGGTTTGTGCCACCAGGCGTTCCACCACCGTCTCGTCCATTTGCAACTCGCCCTGGGCGTCGGTGTAGGCGCCGTCTTTCCAGTGGAAAATTTCAATGGCTTTGGATTCGAGGGTGAAGGGCGCGTCCCGCTTCCAGAAGTTGCTGAACAGGCCACCGCCCATGTACATGACCCACGAGCCTTCGTAGCCGGTGACATCGGAGGATCGCTCGTCGGGGTTGCGAAACCACAGCCGGTCGCCCGGGACATAAAAGCGGGCGGGTAAGGGGGCTTCCATGCTGCCGTACTCGATCAGGAACACCTCGTGAAATTGGCCTGAGCGCACCGCGTGGCGTTCGTTCAGTTGCTGCAACTCGGCCAGCAAAGCGGGGTGGTGCGCTTGCAATTCTTGCGCGATGCCCAGCAAGATCACGTATTCGGTGGCGCGGTAGCACGAGAAGTCGTACAGCTTGCCGGTGGCCTCGGGTTGCGTAGCGGCAATCAGGGCGCTGATCAGTGGGCGACCCGGCTTGAGGATGAAACCAGGCTCTTCTTCGTAGTGCCAATCGGCCTCGGGTCGCTCAGCCGCTTCGGTTTTGAAGGCCAGCGCGGTCAATCTGGCGGCCAAGGCCATGTTGCGCCTGACCCGGACATGGGATTTCAAAGCCTCCAGGTTGGCAAACTGGAATCGTTGAGGTGAACCCAAAAGGGCCACCCAGATTTCGCGTTCCAAGGCCCAGGCTTCGTTGGCGTTGTCAGACGGGGCGGTGGTCCCCAAGCTGGTGAGCAAGTTTAGGCTGTTGTGCCCTGGCATGTGGGTTTGCTGGAATTCAGGCCGCAAGCTGGCGATCAGGGCCACTGTGCCGTCTTCAAGGGGCTTACGAAGGGTCTGGACCACCGACTGAAGGCCCCATTCCCACAGGTCCGCGCTCAGTTGTGCTGCCAGGCGATCGGCTTGATCGGCGGGTGTGTGGGTGAGCTCAACGCCGCCTTCCGTCGTCTTAAGCTCGAGCCAAGTGGGCGAACAATTCATCCCGGCTATTTTGCCCTTGGCTTCTGGAGGTTATTCCTAGGGATTACACCCAATTTCCATAAGGAAATTCAGCGTTTCAGGCGAAGGTGACCCAGTCCTTGTGCTCGTCGCTGTCCAGGTGCGGCAAGGTGTTGTAGGTCAGCAGCATGTGCCGCTTGGGGTTGAACACGAATTCGGTCAGCGCCGTGTTGCGGATGCGCAGGTTCAGCTCGATGGTGGTCTCGGGCGGGGTGCCCAGCACGCGGCCCACGGCGGTGGAGATAGGGCCACCACTGGAGACGATCATCACGTCGCCTGAATGGTTTTGCCGCACATGGTCGAGCGCGGCTTCGATTCCGCCCACAAATTCGGCATAGCTGGTCATGCCACGCGGCTGGATGCGCCCCGCCATCCAGGCTTGCAGCGCATCGCGCAGCAGGCGAAAGTGGTGGCGGTAGAGCTCGGGCGTGTCGGGCTTGGCCAGCGGCTCGGGGTGGATGGACTCGATCAGCGCGTGGCTGTCGTATTCGTTCAGGCCCGGCCACACGGCCGGGGTGTGCGGCAGGCCCGCGCCTTCGGCAATGCCTTCCCAGGTTTGGCGGTGGCGCTTCAAGCTGCCCATCATCACGGCCTCGATGGGTTTGTCCTGAAGTTTCGGCCGCAGGTATTCACCCAAGCGCACGGCTTGCTGGCGGCCCAGCGGGCTGAGTTGATCGTAG
>NZ_CALBEX010000064.1 GCF_937889215.1 uncultured Limnohabitans sp. | reverse complement strand
GGTGTGCCGTGCAAGGGTGTGGAAATCAAGGTCGCGGACAACGGCGAGATCTTGGTCAAGTCGCCAGGTTTGCTCAAGGGCTATTACAAAAACCAGAAGGCAACCGACGAAGTGTTGACGGCAGACGGCTGGTACCACACCAGCGACGTGGGCTTCATCGACAGCCATGGTCACCTGAAGATCATCGACCGCGTCAAAGATGTGGGCCGAATCCAGGGTGGCGCCAACGATGGCGCGATGTTTGCGCCCAAGTACGTCGAGAACAAGCTCAAGTTTTTCCCGCACATCAAAGAAGTGGTGGCTTATGGCGACCAGCGCGAAAAAGTGTGCGTGATGCTCAACATCGACTTTGACGCTGTGGGCAACTGGGCTGAACGCCGCAACTTGCCCTATGCCGGTTACGGCGATTTGGCGCAAAAGTCCGAGGTGTACCAACTGATCAAGGAGTGTGTGGAAAAGGTCAACGCCGACCTGGCTGAAGACGCCATGCTGGCAGGCAGCCAAGTCTCGCGCTTCTTGATTTTGCACAAAGAGCTGGACGCTGACGACGGCGAGTTGACCCGCACCAACAAGGTCCGCCGTGGCTTCATCGCCGACAAATACAAACCGCTGGTTGACGGCCTGTATGAGGGCAAAGCCGAGCAGTTCATCGAGACCGTGGTGAAGTTCGAAGACGGCCGCACCGGCAGCGTCAGCGCCACGCTCAAGATTTCCGACGCCAAAACATTCACACCCGTGAAGGCAGCAGCATGACCAAAAAAATCGGCGACGTCATCTTGGACGTCAACAACATCAGTTTGCGCTTCGGCGGCGTGAAGGCGCTGACCGACATTTCATTCAACGTGCGCGAGCACGAAGTGCGGGCCATCATCGGCCCCAACGGCGCGGGCAAAAGCTCGATGCTCAACTGCATCAACGGTGTTTACACGCCGCAAGAAGGCTCCATCACTTTCCGGGGGCAAAAATTTGACCAAATGAGCAGCCGTCAAGTGGCCGAGATGGGCATTGCCCGGACCTTTCAGAACTTGGCGCTGTTCAAGGGCATGAGTGTCATTGACAACATCATGACGGGCCGCAACCTGCGCATCAAAAGCAACCTGTTCATGCAGGCGCTGCGCATTGGCCCTGCCCAACGCGAGGAAGAAGAGCACCGTGAGTTTGTCGAACACATCATCGACTTTCTGGAAATCCAAGCCTTCCGCAAGACGCCTGTGGGCCAGTTGCCTTATGGCTTGCAAAAGCGGGTCGACTTGGGGCGTGCCTTGGCCATGGAGCCACAGGTACTTCTGCTCGACGAGCCGATGGCGGGCATGAACATGGAAGAAAAGCAGGACATGTGCCGCTTTATCCTGGATGTGAACGACGAATTCGGCTCGACCATCGTGTTGATCGAGCACGACATGGGTGTGGTGATGGACATCTCGGACCGCGTGGTGGTGCTGGACTACGGCAAAAAAATCGGCGACGGGACCCCCGAAGAAGTGCGCAACAACGAAGACGTGATCAGTGCCTATTTGGGCACCAGTCACTAAGGAGAAAAAGACATGGCATTTTTCTTGGAAGCCCTTTTGGGTGGCCTGATGGCAGGCATGTTGTATGCGCTGGTGGCACTGGGCTTTGTGTTGATTTTCAAGGCCTCGGGGGTG
>NZ_CALBEX010000063.1 GCF_937889215.1 uncultured Limnohabitans sp. | reverse complement strand
CTGATGAAAGCCGTCAAGCGCTTTGACCCCGATCAGGGCGTGCGCTTGGTCAGCTATGCCCTGCACTGGATCAAGGCGGAGATTCACGAGTACATCCTGAAAAACTGGCGCATGGTCAAAGTGGCTACCACCAAGGCCCAGCGCAAGTTGTTTTTCAACCTGCGCTCGATGAAGCAAGGCTACAAGGCCGATGCAGACGAAGGCACGCACCGCGATACGCTAACGCCAGACCAAGTTGACTCGATGGCGAACAGCCTGAACGTCAAGCGCGAAGAAGTGCGTGAAATGGAAATGCGCATGTCCGGTGGCGATGTGCTGCTGGACCCGGCCCCCTCTGACGATGGCGAGCAGGCCTTTGGCCCCATTGCGTACCTGGCCGACGTGAACCACGAGCCCACCGCCATGATCGAAGCGCACCAGCGCGACGTGATGGCCAGCGACGGTTTGGCCTCAGCACTGAGCGTCTTGGATGACCGCAGCCGCCGCATCGTCGAAGAGCGCTGGCTCAAGGTGAACGACAACGGCTCGGGCGGCATGACGCTGCACGACCTGGCCGACGAATATGGCGTGAGCGCCGAGCGCATTCGACAGATCGAAGTGGCCGCCATGAAAAAGATGAAGAAGGCGCTGGTCGAGTTCGCTTGAAACCAGGCTGCGGCAACGGCTTGTCCAAATACCCGGTGGAGACCGGGTATTTTTTTGGACTCTGCACACTGGGCCCCGCCAAGCCTGCTCTCGGCCTTGCGCTAAAGTAGGTCCGTTTCCAACCGCTCGGAGAGCCCCATGAAAATCAATATGCTCACGCATTTTTCGCGCCGTTTTATCCGTCACGCCGTCTGCGCCTCTTTAGCAGTAGGCATGACCGCTTCTTGGGCGGCCGATTGGCCCAGCCAGACCGTGCGTTTGGTGGTGGGGTTTCCTGCAGGCTCCAGCCCCGACCTGACCGCCCGCGCTTTGGCCGAGCCATTGTCCAAGGCTTTGGGCCAAAACGTGATCGTCGAGAACAAAGTGGGTGCTGGCGGCAACATCGCGGCCGACTTTGTCGCCAAATCCACCGATGGCCACACCTTGGGCCTGATGATCAATGGCAACATGACGATTGCCCGCATTTTGAACCCCAAGGTGCCCTATGACCCCTTGCAAGACCTCGCCCCCATCAGTCTGATCGGCAAAGCCCCTCTGGTGCTGAGTGTGCCCACCAATGCCCCCGGCCAGACCGCTGCCGATTGGTTGGCCTACGCCCAAAAGTCGGGCAACCAACTCAGCTACGCCTCCCCTGGCGTGGGCACCGTCGGACACCTGGGCATGGAGTTGCTGAAGTCCAAAGCGGGCATCGCGCCCGTGCATGTCCCGTACCCTGGTAACGCTCAGGTCATCACCGCGATGATCGGTGGCGATGTGCAATTGGCCTTGTTGCCCCCGGCCATGGCGACAGCACAAGTGCGCGGCGGCAAATTGCGCGCCATCGGCACCACCAGCGCGAGCCGAAGCGCTGTGGTCTCGGATGTCCCCAGCTTGTCTGAAATCGGCGTGAAAGATTACCAACTGGAAATTTGGAACGCCGTGGCTGCCCCGGCAGCCATGCCTAAGGCTGTGGCTCAAAAGCTCTCGGCCATGGTCAGCGAGATTGTTCGTTCACCCGAGATGCGCACGCGTTTGGTCCAACAAGGCTGGGAAGTGGTGGGCTCCTCGCCCGAAGGTCTGCGCAACCGCATCGAGGCCGACACCCAAGCGCTGGGCAATATCATTCGCAGCCAGAAGATCGAATTGAATTGACATCTGAAGCGGTGAACTCAGCCCAGCGGCTGAAAGCTGCGTTTCAGCCACCCGCCGTGACTTTGTGCATCACTTGCCGCTGAGCAGGATCTTCACGTCGGCGGCCAGCGCCTCGGCACCGCTGGCGTGACGGTTGTACAACCGGATACGGCCTTGGGGGTCAAAGGTGAAGCTGCCCGCCGAATGGTCCATGGTGTAGCTGGTGGGGGTTTTGCCCTCGACCTTTTTGTAATAGATCTTGAAGTCTTTGGTGACTTTGGGCAGTTGCTCGGCCGTGGGGCGCAAGGCCACAAAATCCGGCCCGAAATTGGCCATGTAGGCCTTAAGCAACTCCGGTGTGTCGCGCTCAGGGTCTACCGTGATGAAGATGCCCTGGAGCTTGGCCCCATCGTTACCCAGCAACTGTTTGGCCTGGGCCATTTCCTGCAAAGCGGTGGGGCAGACATCGGGGCATTGGGTGAAACCAAAAAACACCACCACGGCCTTGCCCGCAAAGTCCTTCAGGGTGCGCACTTGGCCGTCTTGGTCACTCAACTCCCAGCCCTGGGCGTAGTCGGCTCCAGTGATGTCCACGCCGCGAAAGGCTGGTTTGTCTTCGCCGCAGCCGCTCAAGCCCCACACTGCGCCTGCCAAGCCCAGGGCCAAGGCGGCTTTTGAAAATACTCTGCGTTGAAACATGCCTGGGGTCTCAAAAAATGTAGTGGTCGAGCAGCAAAGCGGCAAACAAGGCGCTCAGGTGAACCAATGAAAAGCGGAAGGTCTTGCGGGCCAACTCGTCCGAATATTCGCGGTACAAGGCCACCGCATAGCCGATGAAGCCAATGCTCAGCACCACTGCAACGACCAAGTAAAGCCATGAGCTCATGCCATAGACAAAGGGCATCAGGCAGGACGCCATCAGCACGACGGTGTAGAGCAATATCTGCAGACGGGTGAACTCATTGCCGTGCGTCACCGGCAACATGGGCAGGCCCGACTTGCGGTAGTCCTCGACCCGGTAAAGCGCCAGCGCCCAAAAGTGCGGTGGGGTCCAGAGGAAGATGATCAGAAACAGGATCAAGGCTTCAGGGCCGACCTGTCCGGTCATGGCAGCCCAACCCAGCACCGGGGGCATGGCACCACTGGCACCGCCAAT
>NZ_CALBEX010000062.1 GCF_937889215.1 uncultured Limnohabitans sp. | reverse complement strand
CCGGGTCTGGCCGTCTTCGTCGTACACATAAATCAGGTCGATGTCGCTCGACACATTCAGCTCGCGGGCCCCGAGCTTGCCCATGCCGATGATCCACATCTCGGCCCGCTCGCCGCTGGCCTTGATGGGCGCACCGTGCAGCGCGTCCAGGTCTGCCGAGACTTGCTGCCAAGCGATGTCGAGCGTGACTTCGGCCAACCAAGTCATGCCGTGGGTGACCACCGCCAAGTCAGCCTGGCGGCTGCAGTCAAGACTGGCCAAGCGCTCCAATGTGAGCTGGCGCAGCACACGCAGAGCAGCGCTGGTGTCCAGGCCTTGGGCTTGCAAGGCGGCGTAGGCCGCATTCAGGCTGTCTCGGCTCGGGGGGCCGGGGGGCAGCAGCGGCAATTCAGAGGCGTAGCGGCGGTGCAAGCGCTGCACAAAGCGCGAATACAAGGACAAATCAAGGGGCAATTGCGCAGGGCAGGGCGCACCGGGGGGTGAAACAATTGAGGAAGCGGGGTCAGAACGTTCGTCCGTGGACTGGCTGCGGGTCATAATTCCTGCTGACTTTCTAATTCATATGTTTGTGCCGTCTTCACCCACCTGGCCCCCCACCGAAGCCCCGCTGCGCCCCTGGCTGGCGAGGCTGGTTCGGCTTGTTTTGTGGGGCCTGCTGGTCGCCGGGCTGGTGTTGGGCCCGGCCTGGGCGACGCTTCATTTTTGGATTGTGCCGCGAATCGCCGAATTTCGCCCTGCCCTGGAAAGCCTGGCCCGCCAATCGCTGGGTGTTCCTGTGCGCATCGGTGGGGTGTCAGCCCAAAGCACCGGCTGGGTCCCGTCTTTTGAACTGCGCGACATCGAACTGCTGGACGCGCACGGCCGCCCCGGGCTGCGCCTGCCCCGGGTGCTGGTGGCGCTCAGCCTGCGCTCAGCCGTGCTGGGGCAGCTGGAGCAGCTGGTGCTGGACGCGCCCGAGCTGGAAGTACAGCTGACCGCAGACGGCCAATGGCGCATAGCGGGCATGACGTGGGGGGCCACGCCGCAAGGAGATTCGGCCGCCGGTGACTGGTTGTTCTCGCAACGCGAAGTGGTTGTGCGCAGTGGGCGTGTGCACTGGCATGGGCCAGGGTCAACACCCGGTGCCCAAGCCCCCTTGACGCTGCGGGATGTGGATCTGGTGATCCGCAATTCGGCACGCCAGCACGCGCTGCGCCTGGATGCCACCCCACCAGCCCTTTTGGGCAAGCGCTTTGTCCTGATGGGCCAGTTCAAACGGTCTTTGCTGTCGGTGCATGCCGCACGCTTGGCCGACTGGTCGGGCCAGGGCTACGCCCTGCTGCCACAAGTGGACCTGGCGCAACTGCAAGCGCAGGTGCCCGCCCAGCTGATCGCCGAAAAGATACCTGTGCCCACCCAGACCCAAGGCCAGGGGAGTTTGCGACTTTGGGCCGACATCGTCCAAGGCCAGTGGCGCGGCGGCGTGGCCGATGTGGACCTGAAGGGACTGCGCGCCCAGCTGACCCCCAAGGGACCACCGCTGGGATTCAAGCAACTGTCGGGGCGGCTGGGCCTGCAGCTGCACGCCGAAGGCTTTGTGGCCGAAACCCACAACCTGGCTTTTGTCAACGATCAGGGTCTGCACGGGCCAGGGGGCCATGTGTCCTTGGAGGTCACGCACGCACAGGCCAGCCGTCCTGCCAAAGGCCTGCTCAAGGCCAGTCAGCTGGACTTGCAAGCCCTGCAAACACTGGCCTTGGGGTGGCCGCTGGATGCATCGCTGAGCCAGACGCTGCGGCCCGCCTTGCAAGAGCGCAGCGTGTCAGGCCGCGTGTTGGATTTGCAAATGCGCTGGCAAGGGCCTTGGCGGCAGCCTGAAACTTACGAGGCACAAGCCTCGGTTCAAGGCCTGAGCTGGTACCCGAAAACGGCCACGGCACAGGCCTCGAAGGCTGCCACCAAGTCCGCATCGCAGAGCCCCACTTGGCCGGGCCTGCGGGGCATGGACCTGAAACTGACGATGAACCCAACCGGTGGGCACATGGCGCTGAACGCAGGGGCGGGCAGTGCGGTGTGGTTGCCCGGTGTGTTGTCGCCTGCCATGGTGCCGTTGCAAACACTGCAAGCCAGCGCACGCTGGGAACGCCAAGGGGCCTCCGCCCCAGGCGCCCAAAGGTGGCATGTGCCGCAATGGCAGCTCAAACTGGCCAATGCCGACCTGCAAGGGGCCTGGCAAGGCCAATGGCAACCCGCGCCCAACGGCCAAGGCCCCGGTGTGTTGGCCCTGAAAGGCGAAATCACCCGAGCCCAAGTCTCGGCGGCCCACCGTTACTTGCCGCTGAGCCTGCCGCAATCGCTGCGCGATTACCTGCGCGAAGCCTTGGTCAAGGGCCGATACGACAAGGTGCAAATGCAACTCAACGGCGATTTGGCCAAACTGCCCTTTGCCACACCACAAGAAGGCACGCTGCGTTTTTCTGGCCAATTGAAAGACGCTGTCTTTGACATGGTGCCCACCACCCCGCGTAACGCGGACGATGCTGCTTGGCCACGGCTGCAGGCCCTGAAAGGCCAATTGACTTTTGATGGCTTGGGCATGCAGCTGAGCGATGCCAGCGCCCGCTGGGGCGAAGGCGACGCGGCGGTCACGCTGCAGGCCTCTTTGGTGGACATGGCCAACATGCACGACGCGCCCGTGCTGCGCGTGCAAGCTGAAAGCCAAAGCAACGCCGCGCCTTGGCTGCGCTTGGTGCAGCAATCGCCCCTCGACAAACTGCTCTCAGGTGCGTTGCGCCACGCCCAAGGCGAGGGGCCCCTCAAAACCCGCGTTGATCTGCGCTTGCCACTGCTGGCGTTGCAAAAAACTCAGGTGCAAGGCAGCGTGCAATTCAGTGACACCCGTTTGCGCGTTTTGCCCGGCACACCGTGGCTAGAGAAACTGCAGGGCACGCTGCAGTTTCACCAAACCGGTTTTGGAGTGGCCGCCTTGAAGGCACAGCTGTTGGGTGGGCCTGTGCGCATCGATGGCGGGCTGCGGCCATCTGGCACTGGAAACAAGCCACCCGCGTTGCAGTTTCAGGCCAAAGGCCGGGTGAGTGCCGAGGGTTTGCAGGGCGCGCAGGCGTTTTATCCTTTGAACCTGCTGACACAAAACGCCAGCGGGGCAACCGACTACAGCGCAGAACTGGCTTGGCAACAAGGGCAGCCCACGCTTTCGGTGCGCAGCCGTCTGGCTGGCTTGGCATTGCCATGGCCCGCCCCTTTGGGCAAAACAGCGGACAGTGAACGCAACTTGTCGGTCCAAATCCAATCCCGGACGTCTGCACAAGGGCCGCAAGACGAAATCCAAGTGGCGCTGGGCAATGAGGCACGGCTCACGTATGTGCGTGATCTGAGCGGGGCCGAGCCCCAAGTTGTGCGCGGCATCATGGGCCTGGGTGTCACGCCGCAGCAAATGCCCACACTGCCCGACTCCGGTGTCATTGCCAACATGGCCATAGACCGCTTGGACGTGGACGAGTGGTTGGCCCTGGTGCCAAGGGCCAACACACAGCCCAACAAGCTGCAACAAAACGCACCACCAGCATGGCAAAGTTATCTGCCCACCCGCATCGGCCTGCGGGTCAACACCTTGGTGGCCAATGACCGCCGATTGCACCAAGTGGTGGCGGGCGGCACGCGTGAGGGCGCGCACTGGCAAGCGAACATCGACGCCACCGAACTCAATGGCCATGTGGCGTTTCGCCAATCTTTCGGCGGACAACCCGGTCAGTTGTTTGCCCGCCTGAACCGCCTGAACCTGCCGCCGTCCTCGGCCACTGCGGTCGAGTCTTTGCTTGAGGCGCCGCCCGACAGCCTGCCGGCGCTGGACATTGTGGTGGATGCGCTCGAGTTGCGCGGCAAAAAATGGGGCCGCATCGAAGTCGAGGCCATCAACACACGGGGCAACGCCACCCCTTCGTCCAACGCGCCAGCGGCCTCCGAATGGCAAGTGAAAAAGTTCAACATCACCCTGCCCGAAGGCAGCTTCAAAAGCAACGGCCGTTGGCTGGCCGCACGCGAGGGCGTCGCCCTGCGAAAAACCGAAATGAATTTTGTGCTCGACACCCAAAATGCCGGGCAACTATTGGCCAGACTGGGTACGCCCGATGCCTTGCGCGGCGGCACTGGCCAGCTCGAAGGCGTGATCAGCTGGCAAGGGTCGCCCCTGACCTTGCACGTCCCCAGCATGAACGGTCACTTTGAGGTGCGCATGGGCCAAGGCCAGTTCCTCAAAGCCGATGCGGGAGCCGCCAAGCTGCTCGGTGTCTTGAGCCTACAAGCGCTGCCCAGGCGTTTGTTGCTCGACTTTCGGGATGTGTTTGCACAAGGGTTTGCCTTTGACTCGGTGCAAGGCGATGTGACCATCGTGCACGGCATGGCCAACACCCGCAACCTGCAAATCAAAGGCGTCAACGCGCTGGTGTTGCTGGACGGCTCGGCCGACATCGCTCAGGAAAATCAGAAATTGCGGGTGCAAATTTTGCCCATCGTGGACACCGGCACCGCCTCGTTGCTGGCGGGCCTGGCGGTGAATCCGCTTGTGGGTTTGACCACCTTTGTGGCGCAATGGCTGCTGCAAAACCCCCTGGCTCGCGCTTCGGCCCAAGAATTTTTGGTCGACGGCAGCTGGCAAGCGCCCCGGGTCACGCGGGTCGAGCCCCGCAGTTCCACGACAATGCGGCCATGACCCCCGATGCGCTCAAGCGCCTGACCCTCACCCTGAAAAAACGCGCCGCCGCTGGTTGGCTGGCGATCGAAGACGCCCTGCCCGGCGGGCGGGGCCGACGGGGCTTGTGGAGCGCCCTGATCGCTTTGGTGTTGGCGCTGCTGGTGACCTTGGTCTGGCTCGCCGGCCGCTACGAAGCCAGCCAACTGCAAGCCGAACTGGAGCGCGACACCGCCGACGCCGTGAGCGATCTGCGCACGCAACTCGCCCGTCATGTGCAAGCCTTGCAGGGCCTGCAATCGAGCCATCCCACCGAAGCTTTTTGGCCCATGGAAGCGCAAGCCTTGCTGCGCGAAAACCGCGACTGGATGCGGGTCGAATGGCGCGACAAAGCCATGGGCTTGAAAAACTTTGCCGACTCGCCCCTGCGCAGCCCGGTATTTGACCGCGCCCCCCGTGCGGAGACCCTGAACGAAACATTGCAAGCCTGCATGCGGGCGCAGCGCAGCAACGGGGCCACTTACTCCAGTTCTTATTTTCTGCCACAAGCCGATGGCTTGGGTTTTGAAGTCATGGACATGTGCCTGCCCAACACACGAGACGGTCAACTTGTGGGCTTCACCGTGGTCACCTACAGCCTGCAAGAGTTGCTGCTAGAGCGCCTGAACGGCCGCTATGGTCGCCGCAACGAGGTGTCGTTCACCGAGCCTGACGGCACCCGATTGGCCATTGCGGGCAGCCAACGCCGGGGCTTTCGGGTCTTCACCGCACAACAACTGCTGGACCTGCCCGGCAACACTTTGGTGCTGCGCATGGACGGCCGCCGCAGCGAGCCCGATTTGTTCCCCAATGTGCTGACCGCGCTGGTGACCGGCATGTCGATTGCGCTGATTTCGGTGATGGTGCTGCTGGCCAAGGATTCACGCCGACGGTTGAAAGCCGAAAACGATCTGGCCGACGCGCTGGCCTTTCGCAAGGCGATGGAAGACTCGCTGGTCACCGGCCTGCGGGCACGCGACCTCGATGGTTGCATCACGTATGTGAACCCGGCTTTTTGCCAAATGGTTGGACTGCAAGCCGATCAACTGACCGGGCGCAACGCCCCCATGCCTTACTGGCCGCCCGAAATGGTGGACGAGTACCAACAACGCCAAGCGATTCGGCTGGCGGGCAATGCACCGCCGCGTGAAGGTTTTGAGTCGGTCTTCATGCGCCCAGACGGCACCCAATTTCCGGTCCTGATCATCGAAGCGCCGCTGATCAGCGTGCAAGGCCAGCAAACCGGCTGGATGGGCGCGGTCATTGACATCAGCGAGCAGCGCCGCATTGAAGAACTCTCCCGGGCCAGCCAAGAGCGGCTGCAGGCCACCGCACGCTTGGCCACAGTGGGCGAGATGGCGTCCTTGCTCAGCCACGAACTGAACCAGCCACTGGCCGCGATCGCCAGTTATGCCAACGGCTCGCTCAACTTGTTAAAAGACCCGCAGGCCGCGCCCCAAACCCTGGACGATGTGCACATGGCCTTGCGCCGCATCGCCGAGCAAGCCGGTCGCGCTGGCCGCGTGATCAACAGCGTGCATGACTTTGTCCGCCGCCGCGATCAAGACCGCGAAGCCGTTGCACCCCAAGTTTTGTTCGACGCCATTGCCCCGCTGGTCAACCTGCAAGCCCGTAAATTACAGGTCAAGGTGCACACCCGCATCGAGGCCAAATTGCCGCTGGTGCTGTGCGACCGCACCATGGTCGAGCAGGTGCTGCTGAACCTGGCGCGCAACGGCATGCAGGCCATGGACCAAGCTGACCGTGCCGAGCGGGTGCTGGTGCTGCAGGCCCGGCGCGCCGCGTCGAACGCAGAACAAACTTGGGTGGAGTTTTCGGTCACCGATGTGGGCGTGGGCATCACGGACGAGGTGGCGCAACAGTTGTTCACGCCCTTCTTCACCACCAAGGCCGAAGGCATGGGGCTGGGCCTGAGCCTGTGCCGCACGGTGGTCGAACAACACGGCGGCCACCTGGCGTTTGAGGCACTGGCCCCCAAAGGCACCGTCTTTCGCTTCACCTTGCCCGCCATCATTTTGGATAAGATCCCGGCATGAATTTCACCGACGCGCCCACTGTTTTTATTGTCGACGACGATGCCAGTGTGCGTGAAGGCATGGCGTGGTTGCTGCGCACCCGGCGCTTGTTGAGTGTGTCGTTCGAAAGTGCCGAGGCCTTTTTGCAGATGTTGCCCACCCAAGCCCCGTCTGCCGCTTCTGGGTCAGCCCATGCGCTGGCCCACCCCCGCCAAGCAGCCTGCATCTTGCTCGACGTGCGCATGCCGGGCATGAGTGGGCTGGCCTTGTTTGAGCGCTTGTTGGCCAATGGCTTGGCGCGGGCTTGGCCCGTGATCTTTTTAACCGGCCATGCCGATGTGCCCACGGCAGTGAGCAGCGTCAAACGCGGCGCTTTTGACTTTTGTGAAAAGCCTTTCTCAGACAACGCGCTGGTTGACCGGATCGAGCAAGCACTGGCCCTGTCACAAGAACGCCTGACCGAACACCTGCAGCAAGAACACCTGCAATCGCGCCTGTTGGAATTGACCGATCGCGAACGCGATGTGATGCAACTGGTCGTCGATGGCCTGCCCAACAAACTGATCGCCGACCAACTCGACATCAGCGTGCGCACCGTCGAAGTGCACCGCGCCCGGGTGTTTGACAAGATGGACGTCAAATCGGCCGTGGAACTGGTCAAGCTGATGCGGGCCTTGGCATGACCATTCGACGACGCTGGCTCTTGGGGGGCTTGGCCTTGGCCTTGGCGGGCTGTTCATCGGCCCCCACCCGACCACGCCAAGCGTCACGTCGGCCAGCTGGCCCTTACAACAGCGTACGCAACGACTTGGCACTGGTGGCCTTGTCTTTGCTGGACTCTCCTTATGCATGGGGCGGACGCGGCCCAGCCACCGGCTTTGATTGTTCGGGGCTGGTCGCCCATGTATACCGCGAAGGTGGCGGCATCCGCGTGCAAGGCAGCGCCGCCGATCTGGGGCGTCAATCGCAGCCCATCGACCGTGATGCGCTGTTGCCGGGCGATTTGGTTTTTTTCAACACCTTGGGCAAACGCCATTCCCATGTGGGCGTGTATGTGGGCGATGGCCGCTTTGTACACGCCAGCAACCCGCGCACCGGGGTGCGCATCGATTTGCTGAGCAACCGCTATTACGCCCAGCGCTTTGAAGGCGCGCACAGCCTGCTGGACTGAGACGCAGGCGTCACCGTGACTTGTCTTCAGGCGCACTCGGCGCAGCACTGGGTGACGCCTCCTGATCCGAATCCTCTGAATGGGCCTGTGGCAATTCACCTTTTTTGCGGCCGGAAAACATGGTCCACCAGACAATTGCGATGAAGATAAACAAGGCCAGCAAAGCTTCCAGCAAAATCAGACCCATGCAAAAACCCCATTTCTTGACCCGCCGCCCGCATTGGGCCAGCTTCTGGATGGCCGCGATTGTAGGCATGCTCAGCGCCTGTTCGGTTGCACCCGTGGCACAAGACCCGCCCGCACCCGGCCCATCTGCAGCAAACCCCTCTGCGCCTGCGCTTGTAACAGTCGATGACTCGCGCCCCTTGCCACCCGTTCTTGTGCGAGCGCAAAGCCGTTGGGTCCCGGTGCGTTGGTCCGAGCTGCCTGGGGTGGACACCGACGCCGTCAACGAAGCTTGGCCTGCTTGGCTGCAAAGCTGCCAACTTTCTGGCCCGGAATGGAAACCGCTGTGCCCTGAAATCGCGCAGCTGGCCAACGCCAGCCCCGAACTGCAGCGCCGCTGGATGCGAGAGAAGCTTCAGCCTTACCGCGTCGAGGCGCAGGATCAACGCAACGTAGGCCTGCTGACCGGTTATTACGAGCCGACCTTGGTGGGCGCACGCCGGCCTCAAGGCGCATTCCAAGTGCCGCTGTACGCGCCGCCTGCGCAACTGAGCCCGCGCAAACCTTGGTTCACCCGTCAAGAAATGGAAACCTCCTCGGCTGCCCGCGCCGCACTGCGCGGCAAAGAGCTGCTGTATTTGGCCGACCCGGTGGACACGATGGTGTTGCACATCCAAGGCTCAGGCTTGGTGAACGTGACCGAGCCTGACGGCCGCCAGCGCTGGGTGCGCATGGCTTTTGCAGCGACCAACAACCAGCCCTACAAAAGCATCGGCCGCTGGCTGCTCGACCGCCAACTGATTCGCGACGCAAGCTGGCCCGGCATCAAAGCCTGGATAGACCGCAACCCCTCACGGGTGGACGAGCTGCTGTGGCAAAACCCGCGTGTGGTGTTCTTCCGCGAAGAAGCCTTGCCCGTGGGCAGCCTGCCGCCCGGCCCCAAAGGCGCACAAGGCGTACCGCTCACCGCCGAGCGCTCGATTGCGGTGGACCGCCGCAGCATCCCCTACGGCACCCCGGTGTGGATGAAGTCAACCGGCCCCCAAACCCATTTGGACCGCCTGGTGCTGGCCCAAGACACCGGCACAGCCATCGTGGGCGCCGTGCGGGCCGACTATTACGCAGGCTCCGGCCCGGCGGCGGGCGAGCTGGCCGGACGCCTGAAGCAACCCCTGCAACTGTGGGCCCTGTGGCCACGCTGACCCGGATGCTTTTGACCAGATGACTTTGACCTGCCGCCCCGGCTGCGCCGCTTGCTGCACCGCCCCCTCCATCTCCT
>NZ_CALBEX010000061.1 GCF_937889215.1 uncultured Limnohabitans sp. | reverse complement strand
ACTGCTGCCACAAAGGGGCATCCAAGCCCCACCCTTTGCGAAAAGCCTCCAGGGCTTCCGGCGGAGCGTCGGCCGACATGATCAACATGGCGGGATCCCCCGTTGAACGCAGGATCAGAAAAGCAAAACTGAGCACCAAGAACAAGGTCAAGAGTCCGCGAAAAAACCGGATCACCAAAAATCGCATCATGCGCGGGACTCCAAAGGTGCATCGGACAAGTCAGCCTGATCTGAGACCAAATGACAGGCGACTTGACGCTCAGAGGTCACAGGAGTCAAACGCGGCGGCACCTCACGGCAAATGGCTTGCGCGTGCGGGCAGCGATTTTGAAAAACACAAGCACTTTGCAGTGACAACGGGCTGGGAGGATCACCTTGCAAGATGTGCCGCTTCGGATTGCTTCGTTGCCAAAGTGATGGCACCGAAGACACCAAAGCTTGGGAGTAAGGGTGCAAGGGTTCGCTGAACAATTGCTGGGGTGGCGCCTGCTCCACGATGTGCCCCAAATACATCACCGCCACTTGGTCGCTGACTTGACGAACCACCTTGAGGTCGTGGCTGATGAACAAATAGGCCACACCCATACGCTCTTGGACGTCTTGCAATAGATTGATCACTTGGGCCTGAATCGAAACGTCCAAGGCTGACACGGGTTCATCACACACCAACAAGCTGGGCTTGAGAATGAGGGCGCGCGCGAGCACCACGCGCTGGCGTTGTCCACCAGAAAGCTCGTGCGGATAGCGTTGCCACAAGGGCTTCGGAAGCCCCATGGAGACCATCAAGTCTTGGGCCTGTTCCGTTCGGGAAATCGCATCACCCAAGCCGTGGATCAGCAAAGGCTCAACTACTTGCGAGATCACATTCAAACGCCTGTCCAATGCCCCCAGTGGGTTTTGGTAGACCATTTGCATGTTTTGCCGCTGGGCTCGCCAAGTCGCATCGCGCTTTGCCGCAACGGGCTGGCCGTTGAACAACACTTGGCCTTGGGTGGCATCGGTCAAGCCCAGCACGAGACGTGCCGTGGTGGTTTTACCGCAACCAGACTCGCCGACCAGGCCAAGGGTTTGACCCGCGTGCAAATCAAATGAAATGCCATCGACGGCACGCAAGCTGGCTTTTCGCTGACGCCAGCCCTCTGGCACTCGCACCTGAAAGTGCTTGCGCAACTCTTGAACTTGAAGCAATGGGGTCATGGTGTCGCCAAAAAACAAGCCACTTGGTGGTCAGGCTCAACAAGAGAAAGCATCGGTAC
>NZ_CALBEX010000060.1 GCF_937889215.1 uncultured Limnohabitans sp. | reverse complement strand
ACGCCCCCGCGCACGAGCGCTGCATCGCCTGGAACGACCCGGCCATCGGCATCACCTGGCCCCAAGGCATGACGCCACAACTCTCGGCCAAAGACCAAGCAAGTTTGATGCTGTCGCAGGCCGAAGTGTTTGCTTGAAATTGCACAAAGCATCAATTGAAGAATAAAATGATTCGTATTTTGATGCCCAAAGGACCCAAGCCATGCGAACCACATTGACACTGGACGATCAATTGCTGGCTCAAGCCCAGAAAATCAGTGGCCTGACAGAGCGCACTCAACTGCTGCGCGAAGCACTTTTGGCGCTGGTGCAGCGCGAAAGCGCCCATCGCCTGGCGCAACTTGGCGGCACTGAACCTCAGCTCATGCCCGTAGCCAGGCAACAATCGGCCACATGATTTTGGTAGACACCTCCGTTTGGGTGGACCACCTGCGCCAGGGCGAGCCATTGTTGGTTCAGTCCCTGATGCAAACACAAGTGACGACCCACCCCTTTGTTGTGGGGGAACTGGCTTGTGGCAACTTGAAGAACCGACAAACAGTGATTGAACTGCTGCAAGCACTGCCCCCCGTGAAATCCGCCCTCGATCATGAAGTCATGCACTTCATTGAAAGTAAGGGCCTCATGGGCAAAGGCATTGGTTATATCGACGCTCACCTCTGTGCCAGTGCATTGATCTCAGGCGTGAAGCTTTGGACCCGCGATAAAAGACTGCACGGCATTGCCCAAACGCTCAATTGCGCATGGGCTGAACCCGTTCACTGAATAATAAACAATAACAATGCAAAACTTCTCCGCATCTCCCCGCGAGATGGTCGCCAGCCTTTGGCGCAACAAAGGGTTGATCCGAAACCTGATTCACCGCGAAGTCGTTGGCCGTTACAAAGGCTCCATGCTGGGCATCTTCTGGTCGCTGGCCAATCCCATCTTCATGCTGGCGGTCTACACCTTCGTGTTCAGCGTCGTCTTCAAGGCACGCTGGGGCGGTGGCAGTGACTCCAAAACCGAGTTCGCACTGTTGCTGTTTGCCGGTCTCATCATCTTTAACCTGTTTTCTGAATGCATCGGCCGTGCACCGGGGTTGATTTTGGCCAACGTCAACTACGTCAAAAAAGTGGTCTTCCCACTCGAAGTGCTGCCTTGGGTCAGCATAGGCAGCGCCTTGTTCCAGTTTGTGGTCAGCCTAGGCGTGTGGCTGGTGGCGTATCTGGCGCTGTTTGGTGTGCCGCACTGGCATGTGCTGCTACTGCCCTTGGTGTTGGGGCCGCTGGTGCTGTTTGTCATGGGCCTGAGTTGGGCATTGGCTTCTTTGGGCGTGTATCTGCGCGATGTTGGCCAGATCATTGGCTTGGTCATCACGGTGCTCATGTTTTTGACGCCCATTTTCTACCCTGCATCGTCACTGCCGCCCGCCTATCAGCCGCTGATGTTTTTGAACCCGCTGACGCCCCCCATCGAAATGGCGCGAGACCTGCTCTATTGGGGCCAAATGCCCAATATGACCCTGCT
>NZ_CALBEX010000059.1 GCF_937889215.1 uncultured Limnohabitans sp. | reverse complement strand
AGAACGCCACCGACCCGACCAGCAAACGCGGCCAAGAGATCATCCGCCACGCCGCTTTGGGCATCGACATCCATTTGTTTGTGCGCAAAAACAAGCTGGCCGCAGGCAAAGCGGCCCCCTTCACCTACCACGGCCGCGTGGTCTACGAATCACACCAGGGCAGCCAGCCTATGAGTGTGGTGTTTGGGTTGACCGCCTAGTACGCTTGAAACCCGTTGCTGTCCCGGCTGAGCAATTGCATCAATTTGGGGTGAATGAAGAGCTTTTCTTTCCCATGGGTCATCTCGCGCAGCACACCCAAGGCCACGAGCTCTTTCAAATACCGCGATGCGGCTTGCCTTTGACCAATATGCTTGTCCACGAGGTTGCCAATTCGGCAGTAGGGCTGTTCAAAGATCACATCGACCAGCTCGCGGCTGTAGATTTTGGGCAAGCTCAGCCGTACGTGTTCGGTGGTGTGTTCGGCCAACTGCCGGATGGCCGCGATCTTTCCGGTGGTCCATCGCGATGTTTCTTCCACCGCTTTGAGCATGAACAAGACCCAAGGCTCCCAAGCCTGGTCCCGTGTGACTTCCAGCAAAAGGCGGTAATAGTCGGCTTTGTTCGCGATGATGTGCCGGCTCAAATAGAGGATGGGCAGGTTCAGCAGCTCTTGCTGGAGCAGAAACAGGATGTTGATGACACGGCCTGTGCGTCCGTTGCCGTCCGTGAAGGGGTGAATGGCTTCAAATTGGTAATGCCCAACGGCCATTCGTATCAATGGGTCCAGTTCGGTTTCGTTGTGCAGAAACCGTTCCCAGTTGGCCAGCAGGGTTCGCAACCGGTCTTCCCCTTCCGGCGGTGTGTAGATCACTTCGCCCGTCCGGTCGTTGGTCAGTTGGGTGCCGGGTGTTCGTCGGATATCCATGTCTGCACCTTTGAGGGTGCGACAAACTTCAACGGCAGTGGCCGTGCACAGTGGCCTGGATTGGAGTGACCGATAGCCATGGTGCAGTGCGGTTCGGTAACGCAAGGCTTCTTTGGTGGCGTGATCGGCTTGCCCATCGCCATCCGCGTGTTGGAACAGCTGGTCGGTGGTGGTGACGATGTTTTCGATTTCCGAGCTGTCTTTGGCCTCCAGCAGCGGAATCGTGTTGATGAGCATGGTCTGGTTGGGGATCAGCTCGGCGGCTTGTTTCAGCTCGGCCAATGCAACGCGGGCCGTAATGCAGGCACGCAGCACTGCTTTGCTTTCCAGGTCGTGCCCCGGAGGCAGTGTCGGTAACTGGTTGTGCGCCCGATCTGGCTGCCAAACGGTTTCGATGTCGTACATGTACTTGGAATTGAATTATTGAAACATGTTTGAAGAATATGTTCTCAAGAGCGACACGTCAAGCAAACGTGTCGCAATAATTCAATTTTTCAAACATGAGAGCGCCTTTATGTTCTTGGCGAGTACACGTCACCCCAGTCATGTTGTCAAAATAAGGTTTTGACGACATGATTATTCGGATCTTTAAGGTGGGGTTCATCTCGCCCAGACCCTTGCAGCGCTGCGGCTGGTGGATCTGTCATGGTTTCAAAATTTTGATGCATGCGCGCTCAACTGCGGACAAACGCAAGCAGAAGTTGGTAGTCACCTTGGTCTGCAGCTCGCAGGACCATGTTGATTGTTCACACAGAGCTGTGTTCGCGTGCCAACTTTTCGATTGACTGGTCCAGCTCCAAGAAAATGGACTACCTCCAAGCTTTGACCCAAGAGCTGAAAACGCCTGACCAGGGTTTGCTGGATGGTTATTTCAAACCTCTGATTCGAAAGTTGCCTGAACTGAGGCAGCAACTTGAGCAGTTCGGGCGTTGACACGTCGCCCAAATGTAGAAACGCTGGTGCTGGGCTACAGGGTCAAGACCACAAAATTGTGATAAATAAAGATTTAATTTAACAAAATATTTGATTTGTATTTACATTGGCAAGGCCGTACAGGCTTATTTTCAGGGGGTGTCAACACTCACCGAAACCCAATCGTTCGCTTTGCGACTGCGCCAGTCTTTGGAAGACAGTGGCGTTAGCACTTCTCCGACGGTGGTCGCCAATGAGTTCAACCTGCGGTATTGGGGCCGCAGCATCACGTCCCACACCGCTCGAAACTGGCTGTTGGGCAAGGCGATACCCACCCAAGACAAGCTTCGCGTTTTGGCCGAATGGCTACAGGTCAGCCCAGATGCGTTGCGGTTTGGCCAGCCTCATGCCAGCCTGCAAGTCAGTGAGCACTCCATGTCTGAACAGGGCCTGAACATGGTGGACAAAGAGCAGATGATCCGCTACCTGGCCTTGCCCATGGCGGACAAAAAGACCGTGCGCGATGTGACCACTGCCCTGACTTTGGCCCGCCCAGTCAAAACCTGAGCCGCCGATCGCGGCAAGTGCGTGTTGCCTTGTATGGCTGCCGCGCCTGCACCAGGGCTCGTTGGCCTCGGGTGTCAGGCCGGGCCAGTCGCGGCACAATCGGGCCATGCCAGCCCCACCACCCTCGCCTGTCGCCAAAACGCTCAGCGCACCCCAAAAGGCGCTGATCAAGCTCGGGCTCAAGCGCGATATTGATCTGGCGCTGCACCTGCCGCTGCGTTACGAGGACGAGACCCGCATCGTGAAGCTGCGCGATGTGCGCGAGGGCGACACGGCGCAGATCGAGGCGACGGTGACGGCGTGCGAGATCACGCTGCGCCCGCGCCGCCAGTTGCTGGTGACGGTAGACGACGGATCGGACACCTGCGTGATGCGGTTTTTCAGCTTTTACCCTTCGCACCAAAAGGCGCTGGCGGTGGGCAACCGCATTCGGGCGCGGGGCGAGGTCAAGGGCGGCTTCATGGGGCTGACCATGATGCACCCCAATTTTAAGGCGGCGGGTGGCAACTTGGCCGAGGCGCTGACGCCGGTGTACCCGACCGTGGCGGGGCTGGCGCAGGCGTATTTGCGCCGCGCCGTGATCACCGGGCTGAACCATGCTGACCTGAGCGAGACCATGCCCGCAGGCATTGCTTGGCCGGACCCGCGTGGCGCTTGGACGCTGCGCGATGCGTTGCAGTTTTTGCACCACCCCACGCCCGATGTGTCGCTGGCCGCTTTGGAAGACCGCAGCCACCCGGCCTGGGTGCGCCTGAAGTGCGAGGAGTTGCTGGCGCAGCAGTTGTCGCAACTCACCGCCAAGCGCGAGCGCGATTTGTTGCGCGCACCGGCGCTCAAGCTCAAAGGCCAGGGTTTGCCCGGCCAGCTGCTGGCCGCCCTGCCCTTTGGCTTGACGAATGCCCAGCAGCGCGTGGGCCGCGAAATTGCCAAAGACCTTGCCCGCAACGTGCCGATGCACCGCTTGCTGCAAGGCGATGTGGGCGCGGGCAAAACGGTGGTGGCGGCGCTGGCGGCCATGGTGGCGATTGACGCGGGCTGGCAATGCGCTTTGATGGCCCCGACCGAGATTTTGGCCACCCAGCACTTTGCCAAATTGGTGGGCTGGCTGGAGCCGCTGGGCGTGAAGGTGGCTTGGCTGATTGGCAGCCAGAAGAAGAAAGAGCGCGCCACCATGCTGGCCCTGATCGAGTCGGGTGAAGCGGCGCTGGTGGTGGGCACGCACGCGGTGATTCAGGAGCATGTGAAGTTCAAAAACCTGGCGCTGGCCGTGATCGACGAGCAGCACCGCTTTGGTGTGGCCCAGCGCCTGGCCTTGCGCAGCAAGATGCAGGCCCCCGGCATGGAGCCGCACATGCTGATGATGACGGCCACCCCGATTCCGCGCACGCTGGCCATGAGCTATTACGCCGATCTGGATGTGTCGGTGATCGACGAGCTGCCGCCCGGGCGCACGCCCATCGTGACCCGCGTGGTGTCTGACCACCGCCGCCACGAGGTGGTGGAGCGCATTGGGGCGCAGCTGCAGCAGGGTCGGCAGGTGTATTGGGTGTGCCCGCTGATCGAAGAAAGCGAAGCACTGGACCTGACCAACGCCACGCAAACCCACGCTGACCTGAGCGAAGCGCTGCCGGGCGTGATGGTGGGCTTGCTGCATTCGCGCATGCCCGTGGCCGAAAAGAAGGCGGTGATGGAACTCTTCACCGCGGGCGTGATGGGTGTGCTGGTCAGCACCACGGTGATCGAGGTGGGGGTGGACGTGCCCAATGCTTCGCTGATGGTGATCGAGCACGCCGAGCGCTTTGGCCTGAGCCAGCTGCACCAGCTGCGTGGCCGGGTGGGCCGGGGCGCGGCGGCGTCGGCCTGCGTGTTGCTTTATGGCACGCCCGAGGGCGGACGCCTGAGCGAAACAGCCCGCGAGCGGCTGCGCGCCATGGTGGAGACGAACGACGGCTTTGAGATCGCTCGGCGCGATTTGGAGATTCGCGGACCCGGAGAGTTTTTGGGGGCGCGGCAATCCGGGGCGGCTTTGCTGCGCTTTGCCGATTTGGAGACCGACGGCCATTTGCTGGACTGGGCGCGGGCGCTGGCACCGCAAATGCTGGAACGGCAGGCGCACTTGGCCGAGCGCCACATTGGCCGGTGGTTGGGCGGGAAATCCGAGTTTCTGAAAGCTTGATGTTTAAATAGCGCCCATGACCCTGACCGAACTCAAATACATCGTGGCGGTGGCCCGAGAAAAGCATTTTGGCAAGGCCGCCGAGGCGTGCTTTGTGTCGCAGCCTACGTTGTCGCTGGCGATCAAAAAACTCGAAGAAGAGTTGGAAGTCAAGCTGTTCGAGCGCAGCGCCAGCGAAGTGACGGTCACACCCTTGGGCGATGAAATCGTGCGCCAGGCGCAAAGCGTGCTGGAGCAAGCCGCCGAGATCAAGGAAATTGCCAAGCGCGGCAAAGACCCGCTCGCCGGCACCATGCGGCTGGGTGTGATCTACACCATCGGGCCGTATTTGTTGCCCGATTTGGTGCGCCAGATCATCACCGACATGCCGCAAATGCCGCTGATGCTGCAAGAAAACTTCACTGTGCGCTTGCTGGAGATGCTGCGCACGGGCGAGATCGATTGCGCGATTTTGGCCGAGCCCTTTCCCGAGTCGGGCCTGGCCATTGCGCCGCTTTACGACGAGACGTTCATGGCCGCTTTGCCGCTGAACCACCCGCTGGCCAAAGAGGCCCACATCACCCCCGAGCAGCTGAAGAACGAGACCATGCTGCTGCTGGGCACGGGCCATTGCTTTCGCGACCATGTGCTGGAGGTGTGCCCAGAATTTGCGCGCTACGCCAGCCAGACCGATGGCATCCGCAAGACCTTTGAAGGCTCGTCGCTGGAGACCATCAAACACATGGTGGCGGCCGGCATGGGCGTGACGCTGGTGCCGCGCTTGTCGGTGCCCGAGCTCAAGCCCATGCACAAGCGCTCAGGCGGGCGGCACGAGTCGCCCGTGCGCTACTTGCCCATCGTGGACCCGGCGGGCGGCAAGCCACCCACGCGCCGCGTGGTGCTGGCTTGGCGGCGCAGCTACACCCGCTACGAAGCCATTGCCGCCATGCGCAACGCGATTTACGCTTGCCCGTTGCCGGGCGTGACCCGCTTGTCCTGACCGCTCGACCAGGCCGTGCCCATGGACGCGGCCATGACCAGCGCAATGGCCAGGCCTTGCAGCGGCGTCAGCCGCTCGGCCAACACCAGCCAACCGGCCAAGGCTCCCACGGCGGGCTCCAAGCTCAGCAAAATGCTGAAGGTGTTTTTGGGCAGATGGTGGAGCGAGAACATCTCCAGCGCATAAGGAACAGCGCTCGACAACAAAGCCACGGCCAAGCCCGCCAAGAGCCATTGCGGGTTGAGCAAGGCATTGCCCGCGTGCCACACGCCAACCGGGGCCACCACCAGCGCGGCCGCCAGCAGGCCCATGGGCGTGGCCATGGCCCCGTAGCGCAGCGCCACGCGCTGGCCAAACACGATGTACAGCGCCCAGCAAATGCCCGCCATGAAGGCGAACACCATGCCCGTCACATCGAGCGCGGTGGCCGCATCGGCCCCTGGCAGGGGCAGCAACAGCGCCAGCCCCGCCACGGCGAGCGCCACCCAGAGCCAGTCGCTGGCTTTTTTTGAGGTCCAGACCGCCACGGCCAGTGGGCCAATGAATTCGATGGCGATCGCCACGCCAAAGGGGATGGTTTTGATGGCGCTGTAAAACAGCAAGTTCATGACGCCCAACGTGACGCCGTACAAGCCCAGCGGCAAGGCGTCGGCCCAAACCCACTTGCGCCGCCAAGGCCTGAACACGGCCATCAGCATGAGCATGGCAAACACGATGCGGTAAGCGGTAGTGCCCTCGGCCCCCAGTGCGGGAAACAGACTTTTGGCAAACGAGGTGCCGACCGCCAAGGACACCAAGCTGCACAACAAGGCCAGCATGGCCCACAAACGCAGGTTCAAATGGGGCCTCTTTCTGTGGGGCTCAGCACGATGGGCTGGCCATGCGGCGTGCGCTCGGCCGCATCGGCCCAGGCGTGTTCCAGCGCGTGGATTTGTTCGGGCGTGCCCAGTTGGCGCTCGATCACCAATTGTTCAAGGGCGTTGAGCCAGTGCGTGTAGTACAGACTGCCGTCGTTGGCCTCGCCCCGTGATTGGCCAGCGCGGATTTCCTGGGTCAGAGCGGCGGCCCATTCGGGCCAGGTGAAGACCCCTTTGTCATGCAGCTGCAAGGTCATGGCAAAGGCGTGGGCTTGCCAGGGCTCTTCAAAAAC
>NZ_CALBEX010000058.1 GCF_937889215.1 uncultured Limnohabitans sp. | reverse complement strand
CGGGGGTGGAATGGGCCACTTCCTCGATGTCCATGCCGCCTTCGCTGGAAGCGATGAAAGCGATCTTTTGTGTCGCGCGGTCGGTGACCACGGACACGTAATATTCTTTGTTGATGTCAGCGCCGTCTTCGATGTACAAGCGGCGGACTTTTTGGCCTTCGGGGCCAGTCTGGTGCGTCTTGAGCTGCATGCCCAGGATCTCGCCCGAGATGCGTTGAACGTCTTCAATGGTTTTGGCCACTTTCACGCCGCCACCCTTGCCACGGCCACCGGCGTGGATCTGAGCCTTGACCACCCAGACTGGGCCGCCGAGTTTTTGAGCGGCTTCAACCGCCTCTTGAACGGTGAATGCCGGGATGCCGCGTGGAACGGGCACGCCGAATTGACGCAAGATTTCCTTGCCTTGGTACTCGTGAATCTTCATGAGGTCTTCTCTCAGAGGGTGGTTGATTTGACCGGTCTGCTGCGGTGATTCACCCGCCAGCAGGCTCTGGACACTGCAGCCTGCGACTGTATCATGCTGCAATGCACCAATCCTGAGCCTTGCGTCTTACATCGACATGACGTTGAGGTTCTGTTTCCTTGTGAAAGTAATACCCATGGCCAAAATATTCATCGATGGCGAAGCCGGAACGACCGGTCTGCAGATCCGCGAACGCCTGGCATTGATGCCCCAAATTGAGGTGCTCAGCATCGACCCAGCCCGCCGCAAAGACCCAGAAGCCAAACGCGAGTTGATGGCAGCAGCCGATTTGGTGGTGCTGTGCCTGCACGACGATGCTTCGATGGCATCGGTGGCCATGATCGACGCCTTGCCAGGACGCCAGCCCAAAATTGTGGACGCCTCCACAGCCTACCGCTGCCACCCGGACTGGGTGTACGGATTTCCCGAACTGTCGGCCCAACAGGCCAGCGCCGTGCGCCAGGCACAGCGTGTGGCCAACCCCGGCTGCTACGCCACAGGCGCCATTGCCATCTTGCGGCCCTTGGTCGACGCCGGGCTGCTGCCCCATGATTTTCCGGCGTGTCTGCCTTCAGTGAGTGGTTACTCCGGTGGCGGCCGCAGCATGATCGAAGACTACGAAGCCGGGCGCGCACCCTTGCATGAGGCCTACGCCTTGGGCCTCAAGCACAAGCACATCCCTGAAATCATGCGTTACACCGGTTTGACTTGCCGCCCCTTGTTTGTGCCAGCAGTGGGCAATTTCCGCCAAGGCATGCTGGTGCAACTGCCCCTGCATCTGGACAGCTTGCCGGGCAAGCCCTCGGGTGCCGACTTGCACGCAGCTTTGCAAGCGCACTACGCCACCAGCCAGGCGGCAGGCGGCTGGGTCAGCGTGCTGCCCGCCACGGCCGATGCCAAGCTGGACGCCACCGCCCTGAACAACACCAACCAGCTGGAAATCCGGGTGTTTGCCAACGAAGAGGCCCGCCATGCCGTGGTGATCGCCCGCTTGGACAACCTGGGCAAGGGTGCCAGCGGTGCAGCAGTGCAGAACATCTCCTTGATGCTGGGCCTGTAAAAGTCCTCAGCCAATCCAGCGCAGCTGGGGCTGGGCCGCGGGGTGACAGCTCCCGCCCGCCAAAGCTGCTTTTTATTTCCAGCGCAGCAGCTCGATGTGCACGCTGCCTTTGTCACTGCTGAAAGTGACCGAACCCTCCTGCACCGTGGCCTGCAGCTGCATGCTGCGCTCGGCCAGTTTGGCCAGCTCCTGAGAGCGCTCGGTGGGCACACGCCAAACTTGCAGCTTGTCCAAGCGAGTGAGCTTGGTCTCGATGCCTTTCCACCAAACTTCGGCGGCGTGGTTGAAGCAATACAGCAGCACCTCATCGGCCTTTTGGCAGGCTTTCATGATGGGCTTGTCTTCGGGTTGGCCGACTTCGATCCACATGCGGGTGCGGCCCGTGAAATCGCGCAAGCTGCAATCCGGGTCGTCCGGGTCTGACAAGCCTGCGCCAAAGGCCAGCTTGCCGTCGCCGTTGCACACGGCCTGCAACTTGTAAGCGTTGATGGCCAGCGCCAGCAGGCGGATCATCATGCGCTCGTCGGTCTCGCTGGGGTGACGCGCCAGCGTGAGCTGGTGGTCTTCGTAATAGCTGTGATCGATGTCAGCGATCGACAGGTTGGCTTTGTAGATGGTGGATTTGAGGGCCATGGTTTTTAGTCTTTGCGGGCCAACATGCGCCAGCCCAACAGCTGAACGCCGTTGCGCAGGACAGATGTTTCGCCGCCATAAATCAATAAAGGAATGCAAGCCTCGCTGCCTGCCATGCTGGCAGAGCGCTGGCCAGCGCGAACGTAATCACCCGTGGGTGTTTGACCGGATTTGATCTCCACGGTCTGCAACTGGCCTGTGCCCGTTTCATAAAGCAGATCCGCTTCCAGCCCGTTGTTGTCACGCCAAAAATGCAAATCACTGGGCAGCCCCTGGTTGGCCCTGTGCTTGAGGAACTCGGTCACGACCCAGTTTTCAAACAAAGCGCCCCGCGCAGGATGCAGGCTCAGTTGCTCCGGCTGACGAATGCCCAGCAACCAACAAGCCAGCCCCGTGTCCACAAAATAAAGTTTCGGCGATTTCACCAAACGCTTGCCAAAGTTGCGGTGGTACGGTGTCAGCACAAAAAGCACATCGCTCGATTCAAGCACCGACAACCAAGCGCGCGCCGTGGTGTGGGTGATGCCCGCCTCGCTGGCCAGCGCACTCAGGTTCAGCAATTGGCCCGTGCGGCCGGCACACAAGCGCACAAATCGCTGAAATGTGGCCAAATCTTGCACTTGCAGCACCTGCCGGACATCTCGCTCCAGATAGGTGGTGATGTAACTGGCAAACCAGTCGGTGGGCTGTGCGGCTGCACCCATGTTCAAGGCCGGATAGCCGCCTCGCCAAAGCACTTCGTCCAGTGTGGCCTGACCATTGCGCACGCCTGCAATTTCTGCTGCTGAAAATGGCAGCAAACGGCACATGGCAACCCGGCCTGCCAGGGACTGCGTCACACCCGCCAGCAAGCCAAACTGCTGTGATCCGGTCAGGACGAACCGTCCGGGCGTGCGGTCTTCATCCACCATCCCCTGGAGGTATGAAAAAAGATCGGGCCAGCGCTGGGCTTCATCAAATATGGCGCCTTGGGTAAACCGTGCCAAAAAACCCCTCGGGTCTTCGGCTGCAAAAGCACGCTCGGTCGGGTCTTCGAGCGAGATGTAAGGTTTGTCAGGGAACAGGTGCCGGGCCAGCGTGGTTTTACCCGATTGCCGTGGGCCAGTGATGGCGACCACAGGAAATGACTTGGCCAGACGTTGGAGCGCAGGGGCAAGTTGTCGTTCGATCATGGGGTTATTTTATACAAATTGAAGAAATGATCTTCAATCTGTATAGATCGGGTTGAAGCCGCGTCGTGCAACTCGCCTGGACAGGCCGCTTGGGGTAAACCGATCAGACGCGTCGCGCCAGCTCGGCGGCCTTGCCAATGTAGCTACCCGGCGTCATGGCTAGCAGGCGGTCTTTGTCGGCTTGCGGGATCTCCAGGCCTTGGATGAGTCCGTGCAAATCGGCCGCCGTGACGGTTTTGCCACGGGTGACTTCTTTGAGTTTTTCGTAGGCACCTTGCACGCCATAGCGGCGCATCACGGTCTGGATCGGCTCGGCCAGCACTTCCCATGCGCCGTTGAGGTCTGCAGCCAACGCTTCTTCGTTGAGCTCCAGCTTGTTCAAACCGGTCATCAAGGACGCATAAGCCAGCGTGGTGTAACCCAGACCCACGCCCATGTTGCGCAGCACGGTGGAGTCGGTCAGGTCGCGCTGCCAGCGGCTGATGGGCAATTTTTCGCTCAGGTGCTTGAGCACGGCGTTGGCCAGGCCCAGGTTGCCTTCGGCGTTTTCAAAGTCGATCGGATTGACCTTGTGCGGCATGGTCGAAGAACCGATTTCACCCGCTTTGAGGCGTTGCTTGAAGTAACCCAGGCTCACATAACCCCAGATGTCGCGCGACAGGTCGATCAGGATGGTGTTGGCGCGCGCCACGGTGTCGAACAACTCGGCCATGTAGTCGTGCGGCTCGATTTGGATGCTGTAGGGCTGGAAGGTCAGGCCCAAGCCCCAATGGCTGCTTTGTGTTTCGCTGATCTCTGGGGTTTCCACGACTTTGCGGGCAAAGGCTTCCCAGTCAAAGTCGGGCCAGGCCGCCAAGTGGGCGTTGTAGTTGCCCACAGCACCATTCATCTTGCCCATCAACTGTACGGCCGCGATCTTGGCGCGGCAACCGTTCAGGCGCATCACGACGTTGGCCATTTCCTTGCCCACGGTGGTGGGGCTGGCGGTCTGGCCGTGCGTGCGGCTGAGCATGGGCACTTCGGCAAAGGTGTGCGCCATCTCGCGCAGTTTGGCGATCAGGCCATCCAGGCCCGGCAAGATGACTTGAGTCCTTGCACCCTTGAGTTGCAGGGCGTGGCTGGTGTTGTTGATGTCTTCGCTGGTGCAGGCAAAGTGCACAAATTCCGCAGCTTTTTCCAGCTCGGGCCGGTCTTTGAACTTGGACTTGATCCAGTACTCGACGGCCTTGACATCGTGGTTGGTGACTTTCTCGAACTCCTTGATGCCGACAGCATCGGCCTCGGAGAAGTTTTTGACCAGGCCGGTCAGGTAGGTGCGAGCACCGGGCGACAAGGGTTTGAACTCATCAAAACCCGCATCTGACAAGGCAATGAACCAGGCGATTTCGACCTGTACACGGCGGTGCATGTAACCCTGCTCGCTCATGAGCGGGCGCAAGGCATTGAGTTTGCTGGCGTAACGGCCATCCAGCGGCGATAGGGCAGAAATAGGGGAAAAATTCATCCTTCGATTGTAATTCCCGGCATACCAAAGCCACCCGCATGCCCAAAAGGGTAAGTCCCAAAAACCTCTGAATAAGATTCACCTAGAATCTGCCTTCCTTTGGTCATCCCTTTTAGATATGAAACTCATCGGCTCCGTCACCAGTCCTTATGTCCGCAAGGTGCGCATTGTCATGGCCGAAAAAAAGCTGGACTACCAATTTGTCACCGAAGACGTGTGGTCGGCGCAAACCAGCATCCACGCCTCCAACCCACTGGGCAAAGTGCCTTGTTTGGTCATGGAGGGCGGAGAAGCGGTGTTCGATTCGCGGGTGATTGTGGAATACCTGGACACCTTGTCGCCTGTGGGCAAATTGATTCCATCCGCTGGCCGCGAGCGCGCCGAAGTCAAAACCTGGGAAGCCTTGGCCGATGGCGTGGTGGATGCAGCGCT
>NZ_CALBEX010000057.1 GCF_937889215.1 uncultured Limnohabitans sp. | reverse complement strand
GCACGCCCGAAGGTGCGCGCGACTACCTCGTGCCCAGCCGCGTGCACGATGGCCAGTTTTTTGCGCTGCCCCAGTCGCCCCAGCTGTTCAAGCAGCTCTTGATGGTGGCGGGCTACGACCGTTACTACCAAATCACCAAGTGCTTCCGTGACGAAGACTTGCGCGCGGACCGTCAGCCTGAATTCACCCAGATCGATATCGAAACATCGTTTCTGACCGAAGAAGAGATCCGTGACATGTTCCAAAGCATGATCAAGCGCGTGTTCCAGAAAACGATTGGTGTGGACTTGGGCGAGTTCCCGGTGATGACTTACCAAGACGCCATGCACATCTATGGCTCAGACAAACCCGACCTGCGCGTGAAACTGCAGTTCACCGAAGTCACCGACGTCATGGGCGATGTGGACTTCAAAGTGTTCTCGGGCGCGGCCAACATGAAGGGCGGCCGCGTGGTGGCCCTGCGCGTGCCGGGCGGTTCGGTCGAAGGTGGCGGCATCAGCCGTGGCGAGATCGATGCCTACACCGAGTTTGTCAAGATCTATGGTGCCAAGGGCCTGGCCTACATCCGCGTGAACGACTTGTCCAAGGGTCGTGAAGGCCTGCAGTCGCCTATCGTCAAGAACATCCATGACGCCGCATTGACAGCGGTTCTGGAGCGATCAGGCGCACAAAATGGCGACCTGATTTTCTTTGGAGCCGACAAGGAAAAGATCGTCAACGACGCCATCGGTGCGCTGCGCATCAAGATCGGCCACAGCGTCTTCGGCAAAGCCAATGGCCTGTTTGAAGACCGTTGGGCCCCGATGTGGGTGGTCGACTTCCCAATGTTCGAGTTCGACGAAGAAAGCCAGCGTTACACCGCCGTACACCACCCCTTCACTGCGCCCAAAGATGGCCACGAAGACTGGATGGTCACTGCGCCCGAGAAGTGCATTTCCAAGGGCTATGACATGGTCTTGAACGGCTGGGAGATGGGCGGCGGCTCGGTGCGTATCCACCGCGCCGACGTGCAGCAAAAAGTGTTTGACGCCTTGAAAATCACACCTGAAGAGGCTCAGCTCAAGTTCGGCTTCCTACTTGATGCGCTGCAATACGGTGCACCGCCCCACGGCGGCCTGGCTTTCGGTCTGGACCGCATCGTCACTTTGATGACCGGTGCCGAATCCATCCGCGACGTGATCGCCTTCCCCAAGACCCAGCGTGCGCAGTGCCTGCTCACGCAAGCTCCCAGCCCGGTAGACGAGAAGCAGTTGCGCGAGTTGCACATCCGCTTGCGCAATCTGGATGCTGCCAAAGCCGAGTAACCTCTGCCGAGTCAGAAAAAATGCCACCTTCGGGTGGCATTTTTGGTGGTGAGCCCTGTGCGGGCGCACTGTTGGAAGTGCAAGTCTTACCCTAAGCTGATCACCGCGAAGGACGCGGCATAAGGGTCATCGCGCGTTGAACGCGCATCTGGGACTTGAACCGCCCGGAACGGAGCGGCGACTTGCTGATGTGGAAGGAGGCGGCTGCGATGACCGCTACCTGCGGAGCATCCGAATGCGCTGCCGTCCAATATGTGGCCCATAAAAAAGGCTTCAAAACCGAAATCTTGAAGCCTTTTGTGCCAGAGTCCTGCACATGGCAGGATCTGGAATTTTTTGAACGGCATGGCAGCCGTTAACGGTATGCGCAGGGCTTAG
>NZ_CALBEX010000056.1 GCF_937889215.1 uncultured Limnohabitans sp. | reverse complement strand
CCGACATCGGCCACCTGCCTTTGCACCAACAAGCCTTGGCCTGGGGCACCAGCAAAAAAGTCACGCTGGTGCAGCGCGGCGACAACTACATGCCGTTCAAATCCATCTCCATCAAGTAAGTCATGAATGCATTGAAACGCTGGCTGAACAGCGATGTCGGCTACAGCTTCCGCCAGTCGCCCACGGCGATGGTGGCGGCGGCCATCGCCTTCGTGTGTTTGTTTTCGGCGGTATTTGCAGGCTGGGTGGCGCCCAGCAACCCGTTTGACTTGGCCACGCTGGAGCTGAGCGATGCCCGCATGCCCCCCGCCTGGATGGAGGGGGGCAGCACCAAGTTCTTGCTGGGCACCGATGACCAAGGCCGAGACATCTTGTCGGCCATCATTTATGGCTCACGCATCTCCTTGGTGGTGGGCTTGGCCTCGGTCATCTTGTCGGTGGTGGTGGGTGTGGGCCTGGGTCTGCTGGCGGGTTTCAAAGGCGGCTGGATCGACGCGCTGCTGATGCGCTTGTGCGATGTGATGCTGTCTTTCCCCGCTATTTTGGTGGCGCTCTTGATCGCCGGCGTGGGGCGTGCCTTGTTTCCCGATGCGCACGAGTCGCTGGCCTTTGGTGTATTGATCTTGTCGATCGCTCTCACGGGTTGGGTGCAATACGCCCGCACGGTGCGCGGCACCACTTTGGTCGAGCGCAACAAGGAATACGTGCAGGCCGCTCGCGTGACGGGCGTGGCCCCTTTGCGCATCATGGTCAAGCATGTGCTGCCCAATGTCATGGGCCCGGTCATGGTGCTGGCCACCATCCAGGTGGCGACCGCCATCATCACCGAGGCGACGCTGTCGTTTCTGGGCGTGGGCGCACCGCCCACTTCGCCATCGCTGGGCACGCTCATTCGTGTGGGCAACGACTATTTGTTTTCGGGCGAGTGGTGGATCACGATTTTCCCGGGCCTGATGCTGGTGCTGATCGCCCTGTCGGTCAACTTGCTGGGTGACTGGTTGCGCGACGCGCTGAATCCGAGATTGCGATGAGTCTTTTACAAGTCAAAAACCTGGTGGTGGAATTCCCCAGCCGCCACGGCACGCTGCGTGCGCTGGACGATATTTCTTTCGACATCGCCTCCGGTGAAATTCTGGGCGTGGTGGGCGAATCGGGCGCGGGCAAGTCGCTCAC
>NZ_CALBEX010000055.1 GCF_937889215.1 uncultured Limnohabitans sp. | reverse complement strand
CAAATGCAGGTGAACTTTCTAAAATCTGTTGAATTTCCATCGGGCTCAACAATCGACCCGGAACCAATTCGCCGTCATGCACCACTGCTGTTCCCAGCAAGGCACGAGGATGTTCTCCATACACCGCGACTTGATCACAATCAACCCAAGGGCCGTGTCGGCGCACCCCGTTCAAAAAACGGCCTGTGTTGTCGCTGTCCAGGCTCACCTCGGTGTAGCCCGGCAACAAAACATCCACCGGCAGCAAAGCGTCCAAACGCTCGGCTTCATCCATCGCTTCCAGATCCTGCAGCGTCACACACTGTGGCTCGGCAAAAGGACCGGTGACCACCCGGCGCAATGCGCTCAAATGCCCACCACAACCTAGGGATTCGGCGATGTCTTCGCCCAGCGTCCGGATGTAGGTGCCTTTGCTGCAACGCACACGCAAACGCAAAAAAGGCGCATCGCCATGCAACTGCATGTCCAGCAGATCCAGGTCATAAATCACCACGTTGCGCGCTTCGCGCTCAACGGTTTCGCCCTCTCGGGCATATTCGTACAAGGCCTTGCCGTCCTTTTTCAAGGCACTGTGCATGGGGGGCACTTGGCTGATCGGGCCCATAAAGCGATCTAACACTTCAACAACCATACCAGCCGAACATGACACTTCACGCACTGCGATCACGTCGCCTTCAGCATCCGCCGTGCTCGTCTTCAGACCCAAGCGGACAGTGGTCTCATAAGTCTTGTCAGCATCCAGATGTTGTTGGCTGAACTTGGTGGCAGCCCCAAAACACAAAGGTAAAACGCCAGTGGCCAATGGATCCAAGGTGCCGGTATGCCCTGCTTTTTCGGCGCGCAGCAACCACTTGGCTTTTTGCAAAGCCTGGTTGCTGGAAAGACCCAGCGGTTTATCAAGCAGCAACACCCCGTGCACAGGGCGCCGTTGCACCCTGGTGCGTGGCGCGTTCATGCTCAGTCCTCTTGGGCGCGAGATGACACGGCCTTGGCAATCAAGGCATTCATGTCAGACGCACGCTCCGTGGTCTGGTCGAACAAAAAGTGCAAGGTCGGCACGGTGTGGATGTGCAAACGCTTGAACAAACCATTGCGCAAAAAACCAGCCGCTGCATTCAGGCCTTCGGTGGCTTCCACGGGGTTTCCGGTCAAGACACTGAAATACACCTTGGCATGCGCGTAGTCGGGCGTGACCTCGATCGCATTGATCGTGACCATGCCCACGCGCGGGTCTTTCAACTCGCGCGCAATCAACTCGGCCAGATCACGTTGGATCTGGTCGGCCACGCGGAAACCGCGGTTGGGCACAGAGGACTGCTTTCTACGCACCATTTACAGCGTTCTCGCAATTTCCTTGACGTCGAAGAATTCGAGGTAATCGCCTTCTTTGATGTCGTTGTAGTTTTTGAGTTTGATACCGCACTCAAAGCCTTCTTTGACTTCGCGCACGTCGTCCTTGAGGCGCTTGAGCGAGTCAAGTTCACCGGTATAAATGACGACGTTCTCGCGAAGCAAACGGAATTTGGCGCTGCGGGTGACTTGTCCCGAAGTGACCATACAGCCTGCGACCGTACCGATCTTGGAGGCCACGAACACGGTCCGAATTTCGGCCATGCCCATGATTTCTTCGCGTTGCTCTGGTGCCAACATGCCCGACATGGCGGCCCTGAGTTCATCCACAGCGTCATAAATGATGTTGTAGTAATGCAAGTCCACGCCATTGCCTTCAGCCAACTTGCGCGCGCCGGCATCGGCACGCACGTTGAAACCGATCACGATGGCCTTGGAGGCAATCGCCAAGTTGATGTCCGACTCGCTGATGCCGCCCACGCCAGAGTAAACCAGCTGCACTTTGACTTCTTCGTTGGACAACTTGAGCAAGGACGCGCCCAAGGCTTCTTGCGAACCCTGCACATCGGCCTTGATGATGATCGGCAGCATCTTGACTTCGCCCGCCGACATGTCGGTGAACATGTTCTCCAGCTTGGCCGCTTGTTGTTTGGCCAGTTTGGTATTTCGGAACTTGCCTGCGCGGTAAGTGGCGATCTCGCGGGCACGGCGCTCATCGCCCATGACCATGAACTCGTCACCGGCTTGCGGTACTTCGGTCAAGCCTTGGATCTCGACCGGAATCGACGGACCCGCCGATTTGATCGACACACCGTTTTCGTCCAGCATGGCACGCACGCGGCCAAAGGTCTGGCCTGCCAGCACCACGTCGCCGGTGTTCAAAGTACCGGACTGCACCAGGATGGTGGCCACAGGGCCACGGCCCTTGTCCAGACGGGCTTCGATGACCAGGCCCTTGGCAGCGGCTTGAACGGGTGCTTTGAGTTCCAGCACTTCGGCTTGCAAGAGCACTTGCTCCAGCAAATCCTCGATGCCCATGCCGGTTTTGGCTGACACGGAAACAAACGGGGCTTCGCCACCGAACTCTTCGGGAACCACTTCTTCTGCGATCAGTTCGGCACGTACACGCTCAATGTTGGCATCGGGTTTGTCCATCTTATTGATGGCCACCACGATGGGCACACCCGCAGCCTTGGCGTGTTTGATGGCTTCCTTGGTCTGCGGCATCACGCCGTCGTCACCGGCCACCACCAAGATCACGATGTCGGTGGCTTGTGCACCACGGGCACGCATGGCCGTGAAGGCCTCGTGGCCTGGAGTGTCCAGGAAGGACACCATGCCACGCGGCGTTTGGACGTGGTAAGCACCAATGTGTTGGGTGATGCCACCGGCTTCACCTGAAGCCACTTTGGCCCGGCGAATGTAGTCCAGCAGTGAAGTCTTGCCGTGGTCCACGTGGCCCATGACAGTCACCACAGGAGCGCGTGGCAACAACTCAGCGTGTTGGTCTGACACTTCGTCGTCGGTGAAGGCTTCTGGATCGTCCAGCGCCGCCACCACCGCTTTGTGACCCATTTCTTCCACCACGATCATGGCGGTGTCTTGGTCCAAAGGCTGGTTCATGGTGGCCATCTGGCCCAGCTTCATCAGGTGCTTGATGACCTCAGAGGCTTTGATGGCCATCTTGTGTGCCAACTCGGACACGGTGATGGTCTCGGGCACGTGTACTTCCAGAACCCGCACTTCTGCCGGCGCTTGCTGGTTGTGGCCATCGTCACGGTCACGGTCGTTGCCACGGCGGCCACGCGGGCCGGTGCGCCAGTTGTTGCGACCCACGCCACCACTGCTGTCGCCGCGTGTAGGAATAGCTTTCTTCTTGGCAGGATCGCCCGCCCAGCTGGAAGACAGCTTGGCCGATTTGACTTCTTTGTTGCCGCCTGGGGCTGCGGGTGCTGCAGCTTGGCC
>NZ_CALBEX010000054.1 GCF_937889215.1 uncultured Limnohabitans sp. | reverse complement strand
AATGCCCACCACCAAGGCCAAAAAGATCAAGATGAAGACCCCTCGCTTGGGGTCTGAGGCAAACGCATGAACCGAGGTCAGAACGCCCGAGCGCACCAAGAACGTGCCCAGCAATGACAATGAAAACGCCCCAATGGCCAACAAGATGGACCAGGCCTTGAAGCCGCCCCGTTTGTCAGTCACCATCAAAGCATGGATCAAGGCTGTGCCAAACAACCAAGGCAAAAGGGAGGCGTTTTCCACCGGGTCCCAAAACCACCAGCCGCCCCAGCCCAACTCGTAATAAGCCCACCAAGAGCCCAGCGCGATGCCGGCGGTCATGAACATCCAGGCCACAATCGTCCACGGCCTTGACCAGCGGGCCCAAGCTGCGTCCATGCGCCCCGACAACAAGGCGGCAATGGCAAAAGCAAAGGCCACCGAAAACCCCACATAGCCCATGTACAACATCGGCGGGTGAATGATCAAGCCCGGGTCTTGCAGCAATGGATTCAAATCGCGCCCGTCAGCGGGTGCGGGGATCAGGCGCTCAAACGGACTGGAGGTGATCACAGTGAAAGACAAAAATCCGACAGACACCCAGCCCAAAACCCCAATCACCCGAGCCACCATGGCCAAGGGCAAGGTTTTCGAAAACAGGGCCACGGCCACAGTCCAACCCGACAACATCAGAACCCACAGCAGCAGAGAGCCTTCGTGACCACCCCACACTGCGGAAACCTTGTATTGCATGGGCAAGAGCGAGTTGGAGTGTCCAGCGATGTACTTGATGGAAAAGTCGTCTGTGACCGCCCCATGCGTCAACACCGCATAGGCCAACACGATGAGTGAAAACTGAAGCAAGGCCGTGGGTTTGGCCAGCGCCTGCCACCGGGGTCTGTCCAAGATCGTGCCCGCCAGCGGCAACACCGCTTGCAATAAAGCGACGCAAGTGGCGAGGATCAACGCAAAGTGACCAATTTCAACAATCATTGAAAGCTCTTTTCTCTCAGTTAGGCAGCTTGAGCGATTTCGCTGCTTTGTCGGCTGCAGCCTGGTCTAAGGCGTGTTGCGCCTCAGGCGGCATGTAATTTTCGTCGTGTTTGGCCAAAACCTCGGAGGCCTTGAATGCTCTGCCCTCTTGCATTTTCCCTTGTGTCACCACGCCCTTGCCTTCTTTGAACAAATCGGGGAGCAAACCGGTGTAGGACACAGAGACATCGTGTGCAAAGTCAGTCACGACAAATTGCACGTTCTCGCCGTCTTTCTTCACACTGCCCTCTTTGACCATGCCGCCCACGCGAAAGGCACGGCCCTGAGGGGCCTCCCCTTGCGCGACTTGGGTGGGGGTGAAAAAGAAAACCAAGTTGCTTTGAAACGCATTCAAAACAAGCGTGCCCGCTGCGGCCAATGCCAGTAATCCAGCGCTGATCCAAAGCATTCGTTGATGACGGGGCTTCATGATTGCCAATCCTTGCTCAAACCTTGTTCAGAGGCCGATTCTGCAGCCACTTGCGCCAATACACGCTGGCGCTGCTGCCTGACCCAGCCAATTTCTAGGGCCATAAGCATGGCAGTGACACCAAAACTGCCCCAGACATAAAACCCATACCCACCCATGGCCCAAAATTCGGCCGCACTGTTCCAAATCATGGCGAACTCCTTTTGAATTGGGCTTTGATTTCGGGTAAATCAGCCACCCATTGCGCGTGCCTTTCACGCATCAAAATCATGCTCCTGACTCTGTACAGGGCTATGGCGATGGCATAAAGCCAAAACGCAACGGCCATGATGAGCATGGCTTGCAACATGACTTCCGCCATTTTTGAGCCTTGGGTCAAGGACACCGACGCGCCCTGATGCAGGGTGTTCCACCACTTCACGGAGAAGTAAATCACCGGCACATTGAGGGCCCCC
>NZ_CALBEX010000053.1 GCF_937889215.1 uncultured Limnohabitans sp. | reverse complement strand
TACATTCCCACTGCTGACCCGCAAGGCAGGCTGGGTGTGGGCTTGGCACAGCAAGGCAGCCACCTCTTGGCTGGGCAAACGCGCACTGATGCGGCTTTCTTTGCGCAAATAATCGGGAACGCCATGCTGGGCAAACGCTTGGGTGATGGAGCCGGTCTCTCGCACCACATCGGCCAGTTTTTCAAATCGCGGCAGCGGAAAGTAGCGATCGCTGACATGCAGCACTTGGCCTGCGCCTTCCCCTTGCACCTGCAAATACAACACAGGCGCACCCTCTGCCACCCTCAAAGCATCGGCCTGCGCGGCATCCGCCTGCAGGACACACGACTGCAGTACGCGCAAACCACCACGCAGACCTGCTTGGCTGAGGCTGTGTTGGTGTCGGGTGCGTTTGCCCAAAGCCAAGTCCACCGCAAATGCCTCAACGAAGCTGCCACTGCCTTGTGTGGAGCGCACCAAGCCGCGCTGCACCAAGCTGGCCAAAGAGCGGCGGATGGTGTGGCGATGGACCCCGAACTGCTGCGCCAAAGCATGTTCAGAGGGCAATCGTGCGCCTGGCGCATACACACCTTGTCCGATAGCCTCTGACAGCTGTTGGGCAATGCGCAACCAAAAGGGATTGCGCTCGGGCCACACGTCTTCAGACGTGACATTTGAAAAAGAAGAGTTCATGTTTGTCATGAAGGCTACACAAAGCTTGCCTAAGCTCACATTTGTATTTGATTTGTCTAGACAAGCAAGAGGTTGCCACACAGATGTTTCATTCTTTTGACAAAGCCCCAGAAAATCCGTCAACCACACGCGCCCAGTGGATGGCCTTGCTGGCAAGGGCGCCACACACCCTGATGCAACAGGCGTTGTTGCCGTTCACCACCAGTCCCCCCGTCTGGCTGCGCAAACCTGAAACGGGTTTGATGATGGTCCAAGGCCGTATAGGGGGCACAGGCGAACGCTTCAACCTGGGCGAAATGACAGTCACCCGTTGCGCATTGCGACTGACCCAAGCCAACGCGCCGACCGCAGTGGGTGTGTCGTATGTGATTGGACGAGACCACCGACAAGCCCGCTTGGCGGCCTTGGCCGATGCCTTGCTGCAAGACCCGACCCAATACCCCGACCTTGAAATCAGCTTGCTGAACCCGGTTCGAGAGTACTTGCTGCACTTGCAAGCCAAACGCCACCAACAGGCACAAAGCACCAAGGTGGATTTCCTCACCGTGGCGCGAGAGGCCGGCGGCGAAGACGAAGGAGATGAGGCATGAGCGCCCAAGAACTGAACAGTTTGGTGGCCGGTTTTGACGACGAGGCTTTGGGCAGTCAAGCGGTTTTTCGCGTGGCCCTGCAAGCCTTGTCCATGCCCGGGCGTGCACAGGAAGTGCCGCTGAAAAACGCGCTGCCCGACAAAGGCCACGGCGCTTCAGCGGCCTTGTTGTTGGCGTTGCTCGATGACGATGCTTCGCTGTGGCTTTCGCCTGTTTTGGCCCAAAGCCATGCGGGCGAGTGGCTCCGATTTCACACCGGTTGCCAATTGGTAGAGCACCCTGAAAAAGCGCAATTTTTGTGGATCGCCGCAGGCGAAATCATGCCCCACTTGGCCAGTTTGCGCCAAGGCACTGACGCGGACCCAGACCAGTCGGCCACCTGCGTGATCGAGGTGCACAGCGTTGACTCGAACACGCCAGCTTGGCGCTTGACCGGACCTGGCATCGCCCAAGCTTGCAGCTTGAATGTAGCGGGTCTGGCCAGAGACTTCACCGAACAGTGGGCGCAAAACCATGGCATTTTCCCGCGTGGCATCGATGTGTTTTTGACCACAACGACCCAGGTCATTGGCCTGCCGCGCACCACTTGTATTTTGCCTGCAGGAAAGGACTGACATGTACGTTGCAGTCAAGGGCGGAGAGACCGCCATTCTCAACAGTTACCAGCGGGTGGCCGCGCAGCGGCGGGGAGACACCGCTGAGCCCGAACTCAGTGTGCGGCAGATCCAAGAGCAACTCAAACTGTCGGTCGACCGCGTCATGACCGAGGGCTCTGTGTACGACCCGGAGTTGGCCGCACTGGCGATCAAGCAAGCCAGTGGCGATTTGGTCGAAGCCATATTTTTATTGCGCGCTTACCGTGCCACCTTGCCGCGATGGGGCAGCACCCTACCGCTTCACACAGCGGACATGCAACTGGACCGCAGGATTTCGGCCACGTTCAAAGACTTACCCGGCGGCCAAGTCTTGGGCCCCACTTACGACTACACCCAGCGCTTGCTGGATTTCAGTTTGTTGGCCCAATCTCAAGCGGAAGACGGGCCGGACACCGGGGCCACGGGTCAGAGTGCAGACCTCCCCGCCTCGGTGCCGCGCGTGGTGGACTTGCTCAACCAAGAAGGGCTGATTGAACGTTTCGAACCCAAAAAAGACGACCCTGCCCCCATGGATTTGACGCGTGAACCCCTGCGATTTCCAGCAGGCCGCGCCACGCGATTGCAAAATTTGGCGCGTGGCGACGAGGGCTTCTTGCTGGCCATGGCCTACTCCACGCAACGCGGCTATTCGCACACCCACCCGTTCGTGGGCGAAATTCGGTTAGGCCAACTGGCGGTGGAGATCGAGCCGGAAGAGCTGGGCTTTGCCATCTCCATTGGAGACATCGAAATCACAGAGTGCGAAATGGTCAACCAATTCGCTGGCAGCCAAAGCGAGCCCCCCAAATTCACCCGCGGTTACGGACTGGCCTTTGGCTACAGTGAACGCAAAGCCATGGCCATGAGTTTGGTCGATCGGGCGCTGCGGGCCGAAGAATTGGGCGAACCCGTCGAGTCGGCCGCACAGATGCAGGAGTTTGTCCTGTCGCACAGCGACAACTTGGAGGCCTCGGGTTTTGTTCAGCACTTGAAGCTGCCGCACTACGTCGATTTCCAGTCCGAGCTGGAGTTGGTGCGCAAGATGCGCGCGCAGGCGTCCCAAGCAACCCACCCACCGACATCTGACTTGCCCCATGCACCCAAGGTGAACCTATGAGCACCCACGAAACAATGCCAGCGCCAGACACCCAGGCGCATCAGCCAGCACCAGCGGTCAATTTCGCCTATCTGGACGAACGCACCAAGCGCATGATTCGCCGCGCCATTCTCAAAGCCGTCGCCATCCCAGGCTACCAAGTCCCGTTTGGCTCGCGCGAGATGCCCTTGCCTTATGGCTGGGGCACAGGGGGTATCCAAGTCACCGCATCGGTGATCGGACCAGACGATGTGCTGAAGGTCATCGACCAAGGTGCCGACGACACGGTCAACGCGGTCAATATCCGGCGCTTTTTTGAACGCACAGCGGGTGTGGCCACCACCACCCGAACCCACGAAGCCACACTCATCCAAACACGCCACCGCATCCCAGAAAAGCCCTTGGTAGAAGGGCAGATCATCGTTTACCAAGTGCCGGTGCCCGAGCCCATGCAACGCTTGGAGCCGCGAGAGGTCGAAACGCGCACCTTGCACGCCTTGGCCGAATACGGCTTGATGCATGTGAAACTTTACGAAGACATTGCCCGCTATGGGCACATTGCCACCACCTACGACTACCCGGTGTTGGTGAACCAGCGCTACATCATGTCGCCATCGCCCATTCCAAAATTTGACAACCCCAAAATGCACATGAACCCGGCTTTGCAGCTGTTTGGTGCGGGCCGCGAGAAACGCATTTATGCGGTGCCGCCATACACACCGGTCGAGAGCTTGGCTTTTGAAGACCACCCATTTGAGGTCCAGAAGTGGCATACCGCTTGTGCGCTGTGCGGTGCGACCGATGCCTTTTTGGACGAAGTCATCACCGACGATGCCGGTCAACGGCTGCACATGTGCTCCGATTCAGACCATTGCCAATCGCGCCAAGAAGCGCCTACGACTGCCGCCGTCACGCCATGAATTTGCACATCCGAGAAGCCACAGAAACCGACCTTCCCGGGGTGCTGGCCCTGTATGCCCAGCCCGACATGGACAACGGCCAAGTCTTGAGCTTGGCAGATGCCAAACTGATTTGGACGCAATTTCGCTCGTACCCCGATTACCGCTTGTGGGTGGCCTGTGATGGAGACAGCGCGCAAGCAGTCGTGGGGACTTTTGCCTTGCTGGTCATGCACAACTTGGGGCACCAGGGCACACCATCGGCGATTGTCGAAGACGTGGTGGTGCATGAGGCCTGGCAACACCAAGGTGTGGGTCAGCAAATGATGCGCCATGCACAACAACTGGCGCGCGACAGCGGTTGCTACAAGCTGGTGCTGTCATCCAACCAG
>NZ_CALBEX010000052.1 GCF_937889215.1 uncultured Limnohabitans sp. | reverse complement strand
CCGTGACCGAGGCCATCACCGGCCTGGATTTGGTGGAGATGATGATCCGTGTGGCGGCAGGTGAGAAATTGCCGATCGAACAAAAAGACGTGCAGCGGAACGGCTGGTCCATCGAGTGCCGCATCAACGCCGAAGACCCGTTCCGCAATTTCTTGCCTTCTACGGGGCGTTTGGTGCGCTTTCAGACGCCCAAACAAACCATGTTCCAAGGCAACACCGCTGACTTGTTCGGTGTGCGTGTGGACACGGGTGTGCAGGACGGCGGCGAGATTCCGATGTTCTATGACTCGATGATCGCCAAGCTCATCGTGCACGGCAAAGACCGCAACGATGCGATTGCCAAAATGCGCGAAGCCTTGAATGGCTTTGTGATTCGCGGCATCAGCACCAACATCCCCTTCCAAGCGGCTTTGCTGGCGCACCCGCGCTTTGTGTCGGGTGACTTCAACACCGGTTTCATTGCCGAGCAGTACAGCCAAGGTTTCCGCGCCGAAGACGTGCCGCACGAAGACCACGACTTCTTGGCCGCACTGGCTGCCTTCGTGCGCCGCAAGTCGCGTGAGCGCGCGGCAGGTTTGAGCGGTCAGTTGCCCGGTTATGACGTGAAGGTGGGCCAGGACTATGCGGTGGTCGAGCTGGGGCAAGGCGGGCACAACCGCTATGTCCAGGTGCATGTGGACGAGTTCATCGGCAAGCGCGGTGTGGCGCAAATCACCATTGCGGGCAAAACCTACGCGATCGAGAGCAATTCGCGTCTGAACGACATCCGCATCGAAGGCACTTGCAACGGCCAGCCATTTATCGCGCAAATTGAGCGTGGCACCTTGAAGAACCCTTTGGCTTTGCAAGTGCAGCACAACGGCACCCGCATTGAAGCCTTGGTCATGTCGCCGCGCATGGCCGAGTTGCACCAGCTCATGCCTTTCAAGTCCCCGCCAGACTTGAGCCGCTTTGTGCTCTCACCCATGCCTGGCCTTTTGGTCGATGTGGCCGTCTCTGTGGGCCAAAAAGTGCAAGCGGGCGAGCGCGTGGCCGTGATCGAAGCCATGAAGATGGAAAACGTGTTGTTCGCCTCACAAGACGGCGTGGTCAAAAAAGTGGTGGCCGCCAAAGGCGAATCTCTGACGGTGGACCAGATGATTGTGGAGTTCGAATAAATGACACGCCCCTTCAAAGTGCTGGGCGTCCAGCAAATCGCCATCGGCGGCCCTGACAAAAGCCGCTTGCAAAAACTCTGGGTCGACATGTTCGGCCTGGAAGTGACTGGCACTTACAAAATTGAACGCGAGAACGTGGACGAAGACATTTGCGCCATCGGCTCCGGCCCCTTCAAGGTCGAGGTTGACCTGATGCAACCGCTGGACCCCGAGAAAAAGCCTGCCGTGCACACCACGCCGCTCAACCACATCGGCCTGTGGATCGACGACCTGCCGGTGGCGGTGGCGTGGCTTGCGGCGCAAGGCGTGCGCTTTGCGCCCGGCGGCATCCGCAAGGGCGCTGCTGGATTTGACATCACCTTCTTGCACCCCAAGGCGAATGAAGAGTTCCCGATTGGCGGCGAGGGCGTGTTGATCGAGTTGGTGCAGGCGCCTGCTGAAGTGGTCAAGGCTTTTGCGGCTTTGGCGGCCAATGCGCATTGAGATGTGTCGGACCAGCAGTTCTGATTGACAACATGTCGGGGCTGAAGCCACCGACCTACAAAAACCGTCTTGCAGGTCGGTGGCTTCAGCCCCGACAAAGTCCTTCAAAAGCCCGTCAGGCGCCAGCTTGCCGGGCTTTTGCTTTGGCCAATGCCGCTTCGATGATGGCGCGTTTGCGGTCCACTTCGGGGGCGTTTTCTGTGCCCTTGGTGTGCGCTGTCAGATCGGCCAGTTTGTGCTCGGCCTTGGTTTGCAGTTGCTTGTGGTGCTCGGCTTCCTCGCGCACCAAACGCTGCTGGCGTGAGGTGTAGCGCTGGCGTGCGGTGTGGGCTTGCTCTGCAGACCAGGCGGCCCAGCCAGTATCTTCGCTCGTCACATTTTCCAGCGCAATGCAGTCCACCGGACACACCGGAATGCACAACTCACACCCCGTGCACCAAGGTTCGATCACGGTGTGCATGACTTTGTTGGCCCCCAAAATCGCATCGGTCGGGCAGGCCTTGATGCACAGCGTGCAGCCAATGCACCAGGCCTCGTCAATGATGGCCACATGCCGTGGGCCTTCAAGGCCATGCTCCGGGTTCAGCATGACCACGGGTTGGCCAGTCAATGCAGCCAGACGCTCAATGCCGGCTTTTCCACCCGGCGGGCATTGGTTGATGGCCGCTTGACCTTCGGCCATGGCGCTGGCATAGCTGGCGCAATCGGGAAAGCCGCAACGTGTGCACTGCGTTTGGGGCAGGGCATCGTTGAGGGCAAGAAAAAGCGCCTGGGTCTCAGGCGCTGTGGGTTGCAGGGGCATGGGCCTCAGGCTTTTGGGGCAACCCAAGTAGTTTTAACTGTGCCCGGTGGTTTGGCTGAAGCGTTGCTTTTTTTGGCAGGGGCTTTAGCCATGGCCTTGACAGGTTTTTTGGCCGCTGCTTTGACCGGCGCCACGGGCTGCACAACTTTGGCAACAGGCTTAACTGCTGGTGCGGCCACCGCTTTGACGGCAGATTTGGCCGCAGGCTTGGCGACGGCCGTGGCTGAAGGCTTGACGGCTGCTGTGACTTGGGCCTTAGCGGCTGTCTTGACCGCGGCTTTGACCTCCTTAGGCGCTGCAGCCACGGCTGTTGTCACGGCCACTTTGGCCTTGGGCGAATGGTTCAAGATGAACGAAACCAGTTTCGGGTAGACCACATTGCGCCAACGGCTGCCACTGAAAATGCCGTAGTGGCCGGCACCCAGCACTTCCAGGTGCAAGCGGTCTCTCTCCACCACGCCGGTGCACATGTCTTGGGCTGCACGGGTCTGGCCTGAGCCAGAGATATCGTCCAACTCGCCTTCCACGGTCATCAGTGCGGTGTTCTTGATGTCTTGCGGACGCACACGCTCGATCTTGCCGTCCACACCCTTGACGTCCCAGGTGCCCTTGACCAGCTTGAAGTCCTGGAACACGGTCTGGATGGTTTCCAAGTAGTAGTCGGCGTCCATGTCGAGCACCGCGTTGTACTCGTCGTAGAACTTGCGGTGCGCTTCGGTGCTGGCGTCGTCGCCCTTGATCAGGTCTTTGAAGTAATCGTAATGGCTGGTGGCATGGCGGTCAGGGTTCATGGCCACAAAACCGGTGTGTTGTAAAAACCCGGGGTACACACGGCGACCGGCACCTGCGAAGTTGGCCGGTACGCGGTAGATCACATTGTTTTCGAACCACTCAAAACTCTTGTTGGTCGCCAAGTTGTTCACCGCTGTGGGTGATTTGCGTGCATCGATGGGGCCGCCCATCATGGTCATGGTCAATGGCGTTTTTTCGCCACGACTGGCCATCAAGGACACGGCCGCCAACACCGGCACGGTGGGCTGGCACACGCTCACCACATGGCAGTAGCCGTAGATGGACTGCAGATGGCGGATGAATTCCTGCACATAGTTGATGTAGTCGTCCAAGTGGAATTCACCTTCGGACATGGGCACCAAGCGGGCGTTTTTCCAGTCGGTGATGTAGACCTTGTGGCCTTGCAGCATGGTCTTGACGGTGTCGCGCAGCAGCGTGGCGTAGTGGCCAGACAAAGGCGCCACGATCAAAACCACGGGTTGGCTTTTGAGCAGTGCCAGAGTTGCCGGGTCGTCCGTGAAGCGCTTGAATCGGCGCAGTTCACAAAAGGGCTTGTCGATCTCGATGCGCTCATGGATGGCGACGTCCGTTTGGTTGACCTTGACGGTCTGAATGCCAAACGCTGGTTTCTCGTAGTCCTTGCCCAAACGGTGCATCAAGGCGTAGCCAGCGGACACGCGCTGGGCCATGGGCGTTTGCGCCATGGGGTTCAGGGGGTTGCTGTAAAGCTTGGCTGCGGCCTGGGCCAGATCGGAAAAAGGCTCCATGATGGAGCGTTGCGTTTCGTAAATCTGATAAAGCATGTGACAGTTTCCCTTGCAACAAAATGGTGCGCTGCAGCAATACTACAGGAGACCAGCAGGTATTTTTTGAGTGTGCCCCCTAATTGACAGTCACCTTCCGGACCGTACAAAAAGAAACCGCCCCGTCAGGGGCGGTTGCAAGCCGAATGTCAGTTTCTGGTTTGCTTTAGACGACTTTGGCGATCGATGCGCACACGTAGTCGATGTTTTTGCTGTTGAGCGCGGCCACGCACATGCGGCCGGTGTCGGTGCCGTACACGCCAAACGCGCTGCGCAGACGAACCATTTGGTCTTTGGTCAGACCCGAATAGCTGAACATGCCGATCTGGGTGGTGATGAAGCTCATGTCTTGCTTGACGCCAGCCGCTTTGAGGCTGTCCACCAGTTTTTGGCGCATGGCCTTGATGCGCACGCGCATTTCGGCCAGTTCGCTTTCCCACTGGGCACGCAGCTCAGGGTTGTTCAGCACAGCTGCCACCACCGCACCGCCGTGGATGGGCGGGTTGGAATAGTTGGTGCGGATGGCGATCTTGAGTTGCGACAAAACGCGCGAGGCTTCTTCTTTGTCAGTGGCCACCACCGACAGGGCTCCCACGCGCTCGCCGTAGAGGCTGAAACTCTTGGAGAAGGATGTGGACACAAAAATGTTCAGGCCCGCAGCCACAAACTTGCCGATGACCGCGCCGTCCTCTTGGATGCCGTGGCCAAAGCCTTGGTAGGCCATGTCGAGGAAAGCCGTGAGACTTTTGGCCTTGACGACGGCAATGACCTGGTCCCACTGGGCCGCAGTGATGTCATAACCCGTGGGGTTGTGGCAGCAAGCGTGCAACACGACGATGGTGCCCGCCGCGGCCGCATTCAGGCTGGCCAGCATGCCTTCGAAGTTGACGCCGCGCTTGGCCGCGTCGTAATAGGTGTAGCTCTCGACTTCAAAACCGGCGTTGATGAAGATGGCGCGGTGGTTTTCCCAGCTGGGGTCAGAAATCAGCACTTTCGCATTGGGGCTGACTTTTTTCAGGAAGTCGGCACCGATTTTCAGGCCGCCCGTGCCGCCAATGGCTTGCACGGTTGACACGCGGCCCGACTCCACTACGTCAGATTCAGCACCGAATACCAGCGCCTTGACGGCGTTGTCATAAGCCACGATGCCGTCAATGGGCAAGTAGCCGCGGGGGGAGGGCGTGGCCATCATGGTTTTTTCGGCTGCCTGCACACATTGCAAGAGGGGCAGTTTGCCGTTGTCGTCGAAGTACACGCCCACGCCCAAGTTTACTTTGTTGGGGTTGGTGTCGGCGTTGTATTGTTCGTTCAGACCCAGGATTGGGTCGCGGGGGGCCATTTCGACGGCGGAAAACAGAGACATGGAAAGTCCTTGGATTGTGTTCAGTGGTGGCAGAAAACCCGTTCCTCGGTTAGGCTTTAGGGTTGTCCCTGATTTTAACGGCCTTGGCCGTCTGGTTTGGCCAGGCGGTCTTAACAAAAAGATGTCTAACTTGTCTGAAGCCCCTGTTGTTGAAGCCGTGTCTGATGCCGACCCGTTCGCAGAGGGGAAGTTTGTCAGCTACCCGGGCTCCCCGTTTGAGCTTTACCAACCTTACCCACCCGCAGGCGACCAGCCTGTGGCCATTGAGCAGTTGGTCGAAGGCGTGCACGACGGGGAGGTGTTCCAGACCCTGCTCGGCGTGACAGGTTCGGGCAAGACATTCACCATGGCCAATGTGATCGCACAAATAGGCAAGCCCGCCATTGTGTTTGCGCCTAACAAAACCTTGGCTGCGCAGCTGTACAGCGAGTTCCGCGAGTTCTTCCCCAAAAACGCGGTGGAGTACTTCGTGAGTTACTACGACTACTACCAGCCCGAGGCCT
>NZ_CALBEX010000051.1 GCF_937889215.1 uncultured Limnohabitans sp. | reverse complement strand
GATGAAGGGGTAGTGCAGCTTGTAGCCGGTGGCCGCCATGACCAGGTCGTAGTCGGCTTGGCTGCCGTCTTTGAAATGCACGGTGTGGCCATCGAACCGATCCACGTCGGGCTGCACTTTCACATCGCCATGGCCAATGTGGTGAAGGATGAGCGAGTTCACGATGGGGTGCGACTCGTACATTTTGTAGTCGGGCTTTGGAAAGCCAAAGCGCACCGGGTCACCGGTGAACCACTTGAGCATCGTGCTGTCGACTTTTTGTTTGAGCCAGCGCGGCAGTTTGGTTTTGCCGCCCACCGTGTCTGCGGGCAGGCCAAAGACGTATTTGGGCACGAAGTAATAGCCCCGGCGCACCGAGATGTCCACGCTTTGGGCGTGGTGCACCGCGTCCACCGCGATGTCGCAGCCCGAGTTGCCCGCGCCCACAATCAGCACGCGCTGGCCTTTGAACTGCTCGGCTTTTTTGTAGGCCGAGGTGTGCAGCACCTGCCCGCTGAAATGGCCTGGCCACTGCGGCATATTGGGTTCGGCCAGGATGCCGTTGGCGATCACCACGCCTTTGTATTCGTGGGTTTCCACTTGCCCGTTGCCCGCATTGAGGGTCACGCGCCACAAGGTGTCGGGCGCATCGCTCACCGGCTCGACTTGCAACACGCGCACGCCAAAACGGTAGTGGCGTTTCAGGTCAAAGTGCTGCGCATAAGCTTGGAAGTACGTGAGCAGTTCGCGGTGGCTGGGGTAATCGGCCGTGCCCTCGGACATGGGGAATTCTTTGAACTCGGTGGTGCGTTTGCTCGAAATCAGGTGGGCTGACTCGTACACGGTCGAGCGTTCGTTGCCGATGTTCCACAAACCACCCACATCGGTGTGGGCTTCAAAGCCCTGGAAGGCGATGCCGTGTTTGCTCAATGCCCGTGCCCCGGCCAAGCCGGCGGGGCCAGCGCCGATCAAGGCGATTTGTTGGTGTGTAGCGATGCTCATGAAGTGCGTTGGCAAGGGGTGTCAGAAAGGCCGGGGATCGGTGTGGCTCCGGCTTGGTGGGCGCGCGGTTTGCGGGGTTGGGCCAGCAAGATGCGATCGTGCCAGCGAGCGGGCAGCAGCGACAAAGCCCGTGACAGCCAGCCGATGCGGCGTGGCAAAACAATGTGCTCGCGGCCTTGGGCTACGCCGCGCAGCAAGTCGCGGGCCGCTTCGTCAGGCCCCAGCAGGCCGGGCATGGCAAAGGTGTTGCCTGCGGTGAGCGCGGTGCGCAAATAACCGGGGCTGATGGTGTGCACTGTGAGCCGGGTGGGGCGCAACTCGGTCCGCAGGCTTTGCAGGTAGGCGATCAAACCGGCTTTGCTGGCGCAATAAGCCCCATTGCCGGGCATGCCGCGCCAGCCCGCCACGCTGGCCACGCCCACCAGCGCGCCGGGGCGCTGGCTGTCGAGCATCGCCTGGAGGAAAGGTTGGAAGGTGGTGGCCACGCCCAAGAGGTTGATCTCGAGCATGCGGCGCATCACTGCCAGATCGGCCGGGTCGCTGGTTTCAAAACCGCCGGCCACACCGGCATTGGCGATCACCAGATCGGGCGCGCCCCCGTGTTGCAAGCAGTCGGCGGCCATGGCCTGCATGGCCTGGGCGTTGGACACGTCGGGGGTGTAAATGCGGCAGCGCTCAGGAGCCAAGGCTTGCAAGGCAAGCAATGCCTCGCGGTTCAAGCCCACCAGCGCAACTTGCGCACCCGAGCCCAGCAACTGCTTGGCCAAGGCTTGGCCCAAACCCCCGCAGGCTCCTGTGATGACGGCGCATTGAAAAGAAGACATGGCGGTTGGCCTGGAACGCGGGCGAGTGAAATAGCCTTCAATTTTGGCACGCCCATCCGACCTTGGGCCTCAGTGAAGACCCTTGCGGGAAGACGCATTCAAAGGCGTCAAACGCCCAGATGCTGCTCCAGCACGCGGGGGTCTTCAAGCAAGGTTTGCGACGAGCCCTCGAACACCACTTGGCCTTTGACCAGGATGATGTTGCGGTCGGTGATCTGGGTGACGTGTTTCCAGTTTTTGTCCACGATGATGGCGCTGATCCCGCTGGCCTTGATGAGGCTGCAGATGCGCCAGATGTCCCGGGCGATCAGCGGGGCCAGGCCCTCGGTGGCTTCGTCGAGGATGAGC
>NZ_CALBEX010000050.1 GCF_937889215.1 uncultured Limnohabitans sp. | reverse complement strand
TGCACAAATTTTGGGCGTGCGCGTTTTTTAAATTCACCTGCGAGCCGAATTAGAAGGCGATGCTTACATAACGCCAAGTCCTTGATTTCATTGAAATAATTCACAATGCCCATCTGGTGAGCAATCTGAGCAAAGCCTTGATTTTCAAGGGCTTCAGGGCCTTGGTGACAAGTTTTCAACAAAGTTATCCACAGATATTCTGGATGAGCTGCAAAGCACTTAAGAATCAAGCACTTAGACCGGTTTTCGAGACTTCACCTAACTCTCAAAATTTACAAATCCATTTGAAACTCTAAAACCTTGACCGCCGCTTGCTGGATCGAAATCGCCGTTCAGACGCCTGCACACAGCCAGGTGGGGGGCTTGCTGAGCTACCGATGCCTCTTTGTGGTGCAACCAGGGCAGTTGGTCAGGGTCCCTTTGGGCAAACGTGAGGTGCTGGGCGTGGTTTGGTCCGTTCTGGACACCGCGCCCGCCGACATGCCGGCGTCGGCCGTGCGCGATGTCTTGGGGGTGCTCGAAGGGCTGGCCCCACTGGACAAGCACTGGCGGCAACTGGTGCAGTTCTCAGCCCAGTATTACCAGCGCTCGTTGGGCGAGGTGGCCTTGTCGGCCTTGCCGCCACAGCTGCGCGACTTGACCAGCGAACAACTGGCACGACGCCTGAAAAAGCAAAACACCGAGCGCGCCGTGCAAACCACGGCCGGCCCAGCCCTCTCGCCCGAACAAAGCGCTGTGCTGGACCAAATGGCCTCAGGCACAGGCCCTTTTTTGCTGTTTGGCAGCACCGGCAGCGGCAAGACCGAGGTGTATTTGCAAGCTGTGGAACGCATGCTGGCGGCGGACCCGCAGGCCCAAGCCCTGCTCATGGTGCCCGAGATCAACCTCACGCCGCAGCTGGAAGAACGTGTGCAGGCCCGCTTTGGCACCGAGGCGGTGGTGTCGATGCACAGCGGCATGACGCCCGCCCAGCGCCTCAAAGCCTGGCTGGCCGCGCATGCGGGTCACGCCCGCATCGTGCTGGGCACGCGCATGGCGATTTTTGCGTCCATGCCGCACCTCCAACTCATCGTGGTCGACGAAGAACACGACCCCAGCTACAAGCAGCAAGAAGGCGCCCGCTACTCGGCCCGCGACTTGGCGGTGTACCGGGGACGCCTGCAAAACGCGCCGGTGCTGCTGGCCTCGGCCACGCCATCGCTCGAGAGCTGGCACCTCAGCCGCCCGGCCACAGAGGACGATACAGGCGGCCGTTACCAGCGCCTGCTCATGCCCTCGCGAATCGGCACCGGCCTGTTGCCGAAAGTGCGGCGCGTGGACATGACCAAACAACCGCGCCGCACCGTGCTGTCCACCCAGCTCGTGGCCGCCATCCAAGAGCGGGTAGAGCGCGGTGAGCAATGCATGCTGCTGCTCAACCGCCGCGGCTACGCCCCCGTGCTGCACTGCGCCGACTGCGGCTGGAAAAGCGAGTGCAAGCACTGCAGCGCATTTCGGGTGTTCCACAAAATTGACCGCACCCTGCGCTGCCACCACTGCGGCCTGACCGAGCGTGTGCCGCGCGCCTGCCCCGAATGTGGCAACGCCGACATCGCACCCATTGGCCGGGGCACAGAACAACTCGAAGAACACCTGGGCGAGTTGCTGGCGCACGTTTTGCGCCCAGATGGCATGCCGGTGCGCATCGCCCGCATCGACGCCGACAGCACACGGCTCAAAGGGGCACTCGAAAGCCAACTGGCCCAAGTGCACTCCGGCGAGGTGGATGTCTTGGTCGGCACGCAAATGATTGCCAAAGGGCACGACTTTCGGCGCATCACCCTGGTGGCGGCCGTCAACCCCGACACGGCGCTGTTTTCAAGTGACTTTCGCGCACCAGAGCGCCTGTTTGGACTGCTCATGCAAGCCGCAGGCCGGGCTGGGCGCGATGCTGCCCAAAGTGCCACCAGCGAGATGTGGGTGCAAACCTTTCACCCCACCCACGCGCTGTTTGAAGCGCTCAAAAAACACGACTACCCAGCGTTTGCCGCCAGCGAACTGGCCGAACGAACCGCCGCCGACCTGCCGCCCATCAGCCACCAGGCCCTGCTGCGCGCCGACGCCCGAACCCAGGAATGCGCCCAGGCTCTGCTGAACGCCGCCCGCGAAGCCCTGGATGCCCAGC
>NZ_CALBEX010000049.1 GCF_937889215.1 uncultured Limnohabitans sp. | reverse complement strand
CCGTCTTCTTGGTAAGCAATGATGGACGGCGTGGTGCGCGCGCCTTCGGCGTTCTCAATCACTTTGGTCGTGTTGCCTTCCATGATGGCCACGCACGAGTTGGTGGTGCCCAAGTCAATACCGATGATTCTTCCCATGAGATTCTCCAAAATTCAATAAAAGTACAGATGATTTGCAAATGGGGCAGGCTGGAAATTTTTCAAGTCCCCTTCTGCCAAAAAGGGTATTGCAAGTCTTATTTGGGGGCCGTGACGGTGACCAAAGCCGGGCGCAGCACGCGGTCGGCAATCTGGTAGCCCTTTTGCAGCACGGTGACCACGGTGTTGGCTTCTTGCTCGGCCGGCACCACGCTGATGGCTTGGTGGTGGTGCGGGTCGAACTTGGTGCCTGCAGGGGGGGCGATTTCGACCACTTTGTTGCGCTCGAGCGCGCTTTTGAGCTGGCGCAGCGTGGCTTCAGAGCCTTCGCGGATTTGCTCGATCGTGACGTTGGGGATGGCCAAGCCGGCTTCCAGGCTGTCGAGCACGGGCAGCAGGCTGTCGGCAAAACCTTCAACGGCAAATTTCCGGGCTTTGGCGATTTCGTCGTCGGCGCGGCGACGGGCGTTTTGCACATCGGCTTGGGCGCGCAGGAACTGGTCTGCCAGGTCGGCGTTTTGCGCCTTCAAATTGGTCAGCTCGGCCTGGACGTCGGCCAGCGGATCGGTGGGTGTTGAAGCGGTGGCTTCGGCTGCCGCCAGTTCTGCTTCATTCAGGGGGTTCGGGTGGGGGTTTTGTGTGGCTTCTGACATGAACAAGGTCCGCAAATAGTGGATACCCCTTCTAAGTAGGGGCGATGCATCAGGCTTCAAGGGGGATTTTGTGTGGGGCACACAGCGTTGGGATGCAAGAAAAAACCCGCCAAGCGGCGGGTTGGCCCAGGACCCTGCCGATCGGGGCTCAGCTCAGGGCCAGCAATTCCACATCAAATTTCAGGGTGGCGTTGGGCGGGATCACGCCGCCAGCGCCCCGGGCACCGTAGCCCAACTCAGCGGGGATGATCAGGGTGCGCTGGCCGCCGACCTTCATGCCCGCAACGCCTTCGTCCCAGCCTTTGATGACCATGCCCGCGCCCAGACCGAACACAAAGGGGTCGCGGCGGTCACGGCTGGAGTCGAATTTCGCACCTTGTTCGCCGTCCTTGTAGAGCCAGCCGGTGTAGTGCACTGTCACGTCTTGACCTGGGGTGGCTTCAGCGCCTTCGCCCACGAGGGTGTCTTCGTATTGCAGGCCGGAGGGGGTGGTGTTCATGGGGTTCTTTCTGGAAATGGGGGCTGTCACCAGCCCGTTGGCAAGCCGAAATTATGCCAGCAGGCCCCGGCGTGCCAGATCGCGCATGAGGGCGTTCACGCCATAGGCCCAAGGGGCCACCTGGTCAGAGGTGTTGACTTGGTTGACCAAGGTGCCCAGCTGGGGCGTTGCGATGCTGACCACGTCGCCCACCACATGGGTAAAACCCTGGCCTGGACCATGGCGGTCTTGGGTGGGGGCAAACAGGGTGCCCAAAAACAGCATCATGCCGTCCGGGTATTGGTGGTATTTGCCCATGGCTTGGCCCGCCAAGTCCAGTGGGTCGCGGCTGATTTGGTTCAGTGCGCTGCTGCCGCGCATCACAAAGCCTTCCGGGCCTTGCACGGTCAGGCTCAGCTCGCATTGGCGCACGTCGTCGATGGCAAAGTGCTCGTCAAACAACCGAATGAAGGGGCCGATGGCGCAACTGGCGTTGTTGTCTTTGGCTTTGCCCAGCAGCAAGGCGCTGCGGCCTTCAAAGTCGCGCAGGTTCACATCATTGCCCATCGTCGCGCCTACCACTTCACCTCGCGAATTGACGGCCAACACAATTTCTGGCTCGGGGTTGTTCCATTGGCTGCCGGGGTGAATGCCCACCCATGCCCCGCTGCCCACGGCGCTCATGGGTTGGGCTTTGGTGAAAATTTCGGCATCTGGCCCGATGCCCACTTCCAGGTATTGCGACCACATGCCTTGGGCCAGCAAGACTTCTTTGAGCTGAGCCGCCTCGGGCGAGCCGGGTTTCACGCTGCGCAGGTTGTCGCCAATGACCGCCACCACCGCCTGGCGCACGGCTTCAGCCTTGCTGGCGTCACCCCGGGCTTGCTCTTCGATCACGCGCTCGAGCATGCTGGCCACAAAGGTGACGCCAGCGGCCTTGACGGCTTGTAAGTCGCAAGGGGCTAAAAACCAAGGCTGCGTGGTGTCACGTTGGGTTTCGTCACTGTTAGCCAGGGCTTCGCTGGTGCGGGCCAAGGGGCGGGCTTGCCCAGCGGCTAGGGCGGCACGCACGCGGCGGGCAAGGTCGGTTTGTTCCAGTAAATCGCTGCAAGTGGGCGCTAAAGAGGACAAGTCCAGCACATCTTGCGGCGTGATGGCCACCAAAGCAGGCCCTTGACCTGGCACCCACAAACGGCCCACCAGCAAAGCCTGATGCGCATCTTGGGGCAGTTGTGTGTTGAGCATGGGGATCACCGATGAAAAAAATCGCATCTTGGCAG
>NZ_CALBEX010000048.1 GCF_937889215.1 uncultured Limnohabitans sp. | reverse complement strand
CCAACCAGCGGCGCTCGCTTTTCACCAAATCGGGGCCGGGGCCAGGAATGCGGCTGGTCAGCATGGGCAGGGCCTGGTTCTTGCGGCGCGTGAAGCTTAACCAAGCCAACAAGGCCAAGTGGGCCAACACACCGACCAAATAGGCGTCACCGAAAAACTCGTGCAGTGCTTCAAAGGCCTCGCCGCCCAGCACATCGCCCCAGTCATGGAAGCTCGCGTAACCCGTCAGCGTCAAAGGGATCACCATGGCCAGCAAGGCGACCAAGGCCAGCGCCATGAGCAAATTTTCGCCTTGTCGCCAAGGCGCTGACATGACAGAACCGCCCGACTTGAAGGCATCGGCCATGGCTTTGAGCCAAGCGCGGGTGCCGCTGACTTTGCGCCACAACACCGACAAACGGGCGGGCCGAGGCCCCACCAAGCCATACACCAGCCGCCAGACCAGCAAGCCCGCAAAGGTGTAACCCAGCACCACATGCACCAAGCGCCAGTGCTCACTGTCGGCGCTGATGTAGGCCCCCACAAAGCTCAGGGCAAACAGCCAATGGAACATGCGCATGGGCGCATCGGTGACCAAGCGTCCGGGCCGCCGGGTCAATGGCAAAGCGGGTGCAGCGAATGGGGTGGCGGCTGGGCCAGCGGGCGCGGCGGGACCCGCTTGGGAAGAAGTCAAAGTGGTCATGGTGTGCTCAACATGTTGGTGTTTTGGTGTCGCGTTTCAGTCGTTCCACGACCGGCTTTGGCGGGCGCTCAGGCCTACGGGACGTTTCAGGTGGTCGTCGTCAAACACCCCTTGCTCGGTGCCGGTGTGGCAAGCGGCGCAGTTGGCGGCCGACTTGACGCTGGGCAGTTGCCAGACGGCGGGTTCAATCTTGCGGTGCTTGCGCTCGAACCAAGCCGACTTCGTCAAGCGGTCTTGCGGCGGCGCTTCGGCCACGCGTTTGTAAGTGCCCGCATGGGTTTGCAGCCACTGGCCGATTTCGGCCACGGTTTTTGCATCGAGCGAGGCATCGCTGCCGTAGTGCTGGTCCAGCCCGCTCATGATGCGTTGCCACGATTTGGCCGGCAGCATGCCGGGCGGGTAAGCGGTATGGCAGGCCGCGCATTCGGCGGTGTAGGCCGGCAAAATTCTGGCGGGCATGCGCGAGCCGTCGGCATGCGCGCTGGGCAGGCTCAGGCAAAACCAGGCCAGCAAGCTGGCCCATGCGAGGTGGGGGCGGAGGTGTGTGTTCATGGTCATTCTTTCATCGTGCGCGTGATGGGGGTTTCAAGGTTTGAGCTTGATCAGGTAAGCCAGCACATCGGCTTTTTCCTGTGCGCTGCATTCGCGGCTGAGCACGTCTTTGCAGTTG
>NZ_CALBEX010000047.1 GCF_937889215.1 uncultured Limnohabitans sp. | reverse complement strand
CCATGTAAAAGCCCTGGCCCGAGGCCAACAACGATTGCAGCACCGACAGCTTGGCGTAAAAGCCCACCATCGGCGGAATGCCCGCCATCGAAAACAGGCAAATCGCCATAACTCCCGCGTACAAAGGGCTGCGCTGGTTCAGGCCCGCCAGGTCGGTGATTTCTTCGCTCTCAAAGCCGTGGCGTGCCAACAGCATGATGATGCCGAATGCGGCCAAAGTGGTCAGCACATACGACAACATGTAGAACATGGCCGAGCTGTAGGCGTTGGCCGCCAAAGTGGTTTCGCCATTGATGACACCGGCCACAAAACCCAGCAACACAAAACCCATTTGCGAGATGGTCGAATAAGCCAGCATGCGCTTGAGGTTGGTCTGGGCAATGGCCGCCAGGTTACCGATGAGCAAGGAACCAATGGCCAGCACCGACAGCATTTGCTGCCAGTCAAACGCCAGCGGCAGCATGCCCTCAACCAACAAGCGAACAAGAATGGCAAAAGCGGCCAACTTGGGGGCGCCACCGATCATCAAGGTGGCCGCGGTTGGGGCCCCTTGGTACACGTCGGGAATCCACATGTGGAAAGGCACGGCACCGATCTTGAACGCCAGACCGGCCACGATGAAGACCAAACCAAACACCAGCACCTGGTGGTTCACCTGGCCCGAGGCGATGGCCTTGAGCACCGCCGATAGCTCAAGGCTTCCGGTGGCGCCATACATCATGGACATGCCGTAGAGCAAGAAGCCCGAGGCCATGGCCCCCAGTACAAAGTACTTCATGGCCGCTTCGGTGGCTTGCGTGTGATCGCGGCGCAAGGCCACCAGCGCATAGCTTGAGAGCGTCAAAAGCTCCAAGCCCAAGTAGATCACGATGAAGTTCTGGCCCGAGATCATCATGCTCATGCCCAGCAAGGCGAACAGGCTGAGGCTGAAAATCTCGCCCCCGCGCAGCATGTCGCGGTCGGCAGCATAAGGGCGGGAATACACCAAGGTCACCATCACGGCGATGGTGGCAAAGCACTTGAGCCAGTGGCCCATCGGGTCGCTGACCACCAGGCGACCAAAGCCGTAAAGCGTCTGCCCGGCATCGGCGTACAAAGCATGCAACAAGGCCACACCGCCCAGAGACACCAGCGTCAGCACGTAAGTGCCCGTGCGTTTGGGGCTTTTCACGAAGAGGTCGGCCAGCGTCACCACGCAGGCCATGACCAGCAACACGATCTCCGGATACATCGTCATCCAGCTGGAGTTGTCCATCATCTGTGTTCTCTCAATTGTTCTATTCAGGTGAAACGTTCAGGCCCCGGCCGCTCAAGGCAGCTTGGACACGGCCACATGCTTGAGCAAGTCCATCACCGAAGCATCCATCACATCGGTGAAAGGTTTGGGGTAAATGCCCATGTAGAGCACGGCCACGGCCAACAAGGCCAGCATCAGGAATTCACGCGTGTTGATGTCGGTCAGGCCCTTGACATCGTCGTTGGTCACAGGCCCCAGGTACACGCGCTTGAACATCCACAAGGTGTAGGCCGCGCCAAAGATCAGGGCCGAAGCGGCCAGCAAGCCGATCCAGAAGTTGAACTTCACAGCGCCCAAAATCACCATCCACTCGCCCACAAAACCAGCGGTGCCGGGCAAGCCCGCATTGGCCATGGCAAACAGCAAGGCGAATGCGGCAAACTTGGGCATGGTGTTCACCACGCCGCCGTAGCTGGCAATCTCACGCGAATGCACCCGGTCATATAACACGCCAATGCACAAGAACATGGCGGCCGAAACAAAGCCGTGGGCAATCATCTGCACAATGCCGCCGGACACGCCCAGCGGGTTGAAGATGAAAAAGCCCAAAGTCACAAAACCCATGTGCGCCACCGACGAATACGCCACCAGCTTTTTCATGTCTTGCTGCACCATGGCCACCAGGCCCACATAGATCACGGCCACCAGCGACAGCACCAGAATCAACATGCCCCACTCGCGGGCCGCATCGGGGGCGATGGGCATGGAAAAGCGCAAGAAACCGTAAGCACCCAGCTTGAGCATGATGGCCGCCAGCACAGCGGAGCCGCCTGTGGGCGCTTCAACGTGCACGTCGGGCAACCAAGTGTGTACCGGCCACATGGGCACCTTCACGGCAAAAGCCGCAAAGAACGCAAAGAACAGCATGGTCTGGACCGAACCCGACAGGGGCAACTTGTGCCAGGTCAGGATGTCAAAGCTGCCGCCCGAAGTCACGTACAAATAGATCAGCGCGATCAGCATCAGCAAAGAGCCGAGCAAGGTGTACAAGAAGAACTTGAAGGCCGCGTAAATTTTGTTCGGACCGCCCCAGATGCCGATGATCAGGTACATCGGAATCAAGGTGGCTTCAAAGAAGACATAGAAAAGGATGCCGTCGAGCGCGCAGAACACGCCGATCATCAGGCCCGACAAAATCAGGAAAGCGGCCATGTACTGATTGACTTTGCGGGTGATGACTTCCCAGCCCGCAATGACCACGATCACGTTGATGAAGGCCGTCAGCGGCACCAGCCACAACGAAATGCCATCCACGCCCAAGTGGTAGTGCACGTTGAAGCGCTCGATCCAGGCAAATTTTTCAACAAACTGCATGGCCGAGGTGCCGAGCTGGAAGCCCGAAATCAGCGGCAGCGTGACCAAGAAACTGGCGATGGAGCCCAGCAGCGCAAACCAGCGCACAGCGCCCGCTTGGCTGTCACGACCAAAGGCCAGCAAGACGACACCGATGGCAATCGGCATCCAGATGGCAAGGCTTAACAATCCCATTTTTATTCTGTCCTCAAAATCGTTAAGCGAGCCAGACGAAATACGTCATCAGCACGAACACACCCAAAATCATGAC
>NZ_CALBEX010000046.1 GCF_937889215.1 uncultured Limnohabitans sp. | reverse complement strand
CATGAAATTTACTGCCCCTGCATTTGTTCGCACCACTTTGGGTGCCATCGCCTTGACCCTGGGTGCCAGCGCCATGGCGCAGTCCGTGGTGCGCTTCCAGGACTACCCTGGCACCGGCAATTTGTTGGTGCGTGTGGCCCAAGAGCAGGGCTTCTGCGAGCAAGCGGGCATTCGCTGCGAACTGCGCACGATTCCCGCCGCGCCATTGGGCATGCAGACCATGCTCGCTGGTGACATCGAAGTGTATTTTGGCCCGACCGAGGTGGCGGTTGCAGCCGTGGCCCGCAAGGCTCCCATTTCCATCATTGCCGCAGGTTTCGTTGATCCGGTGTTTTTCATGGCCGCAGGTGCCAAAACCGAATTGGCGACCGAAAAAGAAGGCTACCCCGGTGTGGTCAAGTCCTTCAAGGGCAAGAAAATCGGCGTGACCCAGCGTGGCTCGGGCGCTGAATTCCAAGTCATCGACATGTTGGCCGATGCGGGCCTGACCGCCAACGACGTGACCTTTGTGGCCGTGGGGGCGCCCGACACGGCATTTCCTGCGCTCACACGCGGCCAGGTCGATCTGATCATGACCTTCCCGCCCGCTGATGGCATGTGCGAGGTGCTCAAGGCCTGCCGTGTGGTGGTGGACCCCCGCAAAGGCCAAGGCCCCAAGAGCTTGCTGGCGACCCGTGGCGGCGCTGGCGTCATGGCGGTGAAGACCGAATGGGCTGCGGCCAATCCGCAAACGGTGGCCGCTGTCCGCAAGATGCTGGACATGTCGGATGCTTTCGTTGCCAACCCTGCCAACTTCGGCAAGACCCTGGAGATCCTGCGCAAGACCTTTGCGCTGAAATTGCCCAACGCAGACCAGATCGCTGAGGTGAGCCTTCGCAATTCCATCGCCAACTTGAAGGCCCTTGGCACCGTGCCCGCCATGCAGGCGGTGGCCAATGCCATGACCGAAAACAAGCTGCTGCCGGTCAAAGTGGACATCGCACCCGCGGTCTTGCCTTGAACTTCGAGCGGCGAGATATTTTCAGGGAGTGTTCATGATCGACGCACAGCGCATCGACCTGAGTTTTGACGGCACCAATTTGGTGTTGCAGGGTGTGGACCTGCACGTCAAGGCTGGTGAGTTTGTCGCGCTCGCAGGGCCGAGCGGCTGCGGCAAAACCACCTTGCTCAACCTGTGCGCGGGGCTGGTGGATTTGCCTGCAGGTCAGCATTTGCGGGTGGCGGGCGAACAGCCTGCGCTGGGCGGTCACAACGTGGCCTATATGTTGGCCCGCGACAGTTTGTTTCCCTGGCTCAATGCGCTGGACAACGCCGCCTTTGGCCTGAAAGTTCGGGGCGTGCCGATCGAAGAGGCCCGGGAGCGTGCCGCTGTGATGCTCAAGCAGGTCGGGCTCGGTGGATCTGAGTACCGACTGCCCAAAGCTCTGTCTCATGGCATGCGCCAGCGCGTGGCACTGGCCCGCACCTTTGCCATGCCCTCGCCCCTGCTGCTGATGGACGAGCCCTTTGGGGCATTGGATGCGCAAACCAAACTGCAATTACAAGATCTGCTGCTCCAGTTGTGCCAGGACGGCAACCGCTCGGTGCTGTTCGTGACGCACGACTTGTCAGAAGCGGTCGCCCTGGCCGACCGGGTGATGGTGATGTCCTCCAGGCCCGGCCGCATCGTGGCCGATGTGCAGGTGCCGCTGGCGCGTCCGCGCTCCATCCGCGAACTGCAAACCAGCGATGACTTCCGCCACACCTATACCCAGGTGTGGAAACATCTCGAAGAAGGTTGGGTGCACCATGAAGGCTGAAACACTTCGCACGCTGGCGCAGCATGCCCTGTTTGTCTGCGCGTTTCTGGGTCTGTGGGAGTGGGGTGCCCGAGCCGGTTGGGTGGATCCGAGTTTCATGGGCAGCCCACTGGGCATCATCCAGTTCACGCTGGAAAACTTGAGCAACGCCCGCTTGTGGGGCGATCTGGGCTGGACTTTGTCGGCCGTGTTCGCGTCTTTTGTCATTGGCTCCATTGCCGCCATGGTCACTGGCCTTGCCTTTGTCACCTGGCCCAGGTTCGAGGCTTTTTGCGATCCCTACATTTCGGCCTTCAATGTGCTGCCGCGCATTGCGCTGGTGCCGCTGTTCATTTTGTGGTTTGGTTTGGGCATCGGCTCCAAGATCGCACTGGGTGTGTCGCTCACGTTCTTCATCGTGCTGTCCAGCACGGTGGCCGGTATTCGCGGCGTCAGCCAAGACCATGTGACGCTCACCCGCACCCTGGGTGCCAGCAGTCGGCAGATGTTTTTCTCGGTCACCTTGCCCGGTGCGGTGCCTGTACTTTTCTCAGGATTGCGCCTGGGCGTGATCTATGCCCTGCTGGGTGTGGTCGGTGCCGAAGTCATCGCTTCCGAGCGTGGCCTCGGCCAGCAACTCGCTTATCTGGGGTCCACATTCAACGTCAATGGCGTGTGGTCACTGCTGTTTGATTTGGCCGTCATCGGGGTGCTGATCATGAAGCTCATGAACTGGATCGAACGCCGCCTGCTGCACTGGCAATAAGCCGCTGAACACCATCACATCAAGGAGATACAACAATGAAATTCCGTCACATCCAAGTTGACCCCATGACGCCCACCATCGGCGGCATGATCAGCGGCGTTGATCTGAACAACACCCGCTCGGAAGACGTTTACGAAGAAATCAAACAAGCGCTTTGGCAGCAAGGCGTGGTGTTTTTCCGCAAGCAGGCTTTGAAGCCCGAGGCCTACATCCGTCTG
>NZ_CALBEX010000045.1 GCF_937889215.1 uncultured Limnohabitans sp. | reverse complement strand
GCCGCCAAAGACTTGGAAGAGGCCTTGAAGGGCGAAGACAAAGACGCCATCGAAGCCAAAACCGAAGCCCTGATGACGGCCAGCCAAAAGCTGGGCGAAAAGGTCTATGCAGACATGCAAGCGCAGCAAGCCGCTGCGGGTGCCGCTGCCGGTACGGATGCCCAACCACAAGACGACAACGTCGTGGACGCGGAAGTCAAGGAAGTCAAAAAGGGCTGATCGCCCGCCCTCTCTGCGACCCTGGTCGCAGTCCCGCCGCGCAAGCCGATTCAGGGCACTGAATCGCCTTCGCGGCGTTCCTGTTCTAACGGTTGGATGACCTCATGGCCAAACGAGATTTTTACGAAGTGCTGGGCGTTGCCAAAAACGCCACCGAAGAAGACATCAAAAAGGCCTATCGCAAACTGGCGATGAAGTTCCACCCTGACCGCAATCAGGGGGAAGACGCCAAGGCCAAGGAAGCCGAAGCCAAATTCAAAGAAGGCAAAGAAGCCTACGAGATGCTGTCGGACCCGCAAAAGCGCGCGGCTTACGACCAGCACGGCCACGCCGGGGTTGACCCCAATATGCGCGGCGGTGCCGAAGGCTTTGGTGGCTTTGGTGACGCGTTTGGCGACATCTTTGGCGACATCTTTGGCGGCCAAGCCCGAGGCGGGCGTGGCGGTGGGCGTCAAGTTTTCCGCGGCGGCGACTTGAGCTACGCGATGGAAATCACGCTCGAAGAAGCGGCCAACGGCAAGGACTCACAGCTGCGCATCCCCAGCTGGGACGAGTGCGACACCTGCCACGGCAGCGGCGCGAAACCCGGCACCAGCGCAAAGACCTGCGCAACCTGTCACGGCCAAGGCCAAGTGCAAATGCGCCAAGGCTTTTTCAGCGTGCAGCAAACCTGCCCGCACTGCCGAGGCACAGGCAAAATCATCCCCGACCCTTGCGGCACTTGCCATGGCCAAGGCAAAGTCAAAAAGCAAAAAACCCTGGAAGTCAAAATTCCGGCAGGCATCGACGACGGCATGCGCATCCGCAGCGCCGGCAATGGCGAGCCCGGCACCAATGGCGGGCCACCGGGCGATTTGTTCATCGAGATCCGCCTGAAAAAGCACAACATCTTCGAGCGTGATGGCGACGATCTGCACTGCGCCGTGCCGATCAGTTTCTCCAAAGCGGCTTTGGGTGGCGAAATAGAAGTGCCCACCTTGGGCGGCAAAGCGGCCATTGACATTCCCGAAGGCACCCAAACCGGCAAGCAGTTCCGCTTGCGCGGCAAAGGCATCAAAGGTGTGCGAGGCAGCTACCCGGGGGATCTGTACTGCCACATCACCGTAGAGACGCCCGTCAAACTCACCGAGCACCAGAAAAAGCTGCTCAAGGAGTTTGAAGAGTCGCTGACCAAAGGTGGCGGCAAACACCAACCCAGCGGCGAGAGCTGGACCGACAAGTTGAAGGGCTTCTTCGGGGCCTGACGCTCAGGTCGGAACTTCGAATGTCGCCGGGCGCAAGCTTTTGAGTCGACCGCCTCCCGTCGAGCAGTGCGAGAGTGGCTGCGGCGGGTTCCTCATGGCGGGTACGCAAAAATCGTCACCCGCCGCAGCCCCTCTCGCATGTTGGTGGGTGCTTGAAGTGCTCCCGAGCAAGGCTCGGTCTGGCCCCTTTGAGATCGCTCAGAGAAATCGGTCGAGCAGTTTGCGCGAGTGTTTGTCCATGGCCGCCAAATCGCGGATCATGTACTGCACGCCATTGGCGTCGTTGATCAGCAGCACGGTACCGGTCAGGCGGCGGATGTCTTCTTCGCCTTTGAGCATGAATTGGGTGCTGCCCCGGTCGGTCTGCACCGTCCAGGTGCTGGGCGTGAGCAGGCTGCTGACGACCTCCAAGCGCAGGATCTCGGGCAAAAACTCGCGCTCGTTCAAAGCCTGCAACAAAGTGTCCTGCAAAGCTGGCGGCAAGGCCTTCACATCGGCCACCCAAAACAATTCATGGCCATCGGCGTCCATCAGGGCCACCCCCTGATCGGCAGCCGACACGGGAAAAGCGCGCAGCGCCGTCACCGGCTCATGGCGCGTACCGTCGGGCAGCGCCAACACCCAGCGGCCAAAGGCATCACGTTGCAAATCAAACGGGTTCATGCGCTCACCTTTTTGTCGTCGTCAGCGCCGCCCAACACGGCTTCGGCTTCGGCTTCGGCTTGGCGCTGCTGCGCTTCGTAAAGCCGCCAGTAAGCACCTTGGGCTTCAATGAGCGCGTCGTGTGTGCCCTCCTCGACCACCAGCCCTTTGTCCATGACCACCAAACGGTCGGCCTTGCGCAAAGTGGACAAACGGTGCGCGATGGCAATCGTGGTGCGCCCGCGCACCAGGTTATCCAGCGCTTTTTGAATTTCTTTTTCGGTTTCGGTGTCCACCGCAGAAGTGGCCTCGTCCAAGATCAGGATGCGCGGGT
>NZ_CALBEX010000044.1 GCF_937889215.1 uncultured Limnohabitans sp. | reverse complement strand
GCTCGGGTGCACGCCTGCGGCGTCAAACTTGGCGCGGTACACGGGCGAATTGGCGTAGGCGTGCTGCAGGGTTTGCTGCAGGCGCTTGAGCTGCAAACTGCGCAACTCGTCGACGCTGGCCTTTTCAATCGGCTCCAGTGGGAAGGCTTTGTCGGTCATGAGGGACTCCGAATTCAAAAATCAAGGGGATGGCTGTGGGCAGTGTGCGTTGAAGACCTGGTTTCCCGCGTGCGCGGAAATGACAACGGGGCTTACTCCGGGATCACGGTGCCCGGAATCTGGGCGCTTTTGCCACGGAACATGGCGATGACTTCGCCGTTTTGGTTGCTGACCTTCATGTCGTAAATGCCGTGACGCCCGCTGAGCGTTTGCTCGATGCCTTCGCAAGTCAACACTTCGCCCAGCTTGCCAGGCTTCAAAAATTCGATGCTGCAACCGGCTGCGACCGCGTTCTTGTTGTAGCTGTTGCAGGCAAAGGCAAAGGTCGAGTCGGCCAGTGTGAAGATGAAGCCGCCGTGGCAAATCTGGTGGCCGTTCAGGTGCAAGGCCTTGACCTCCATGCGCATCACGGCGCGGCCGGGCTCGCAAGCCAACAATTCCATGCCCATGGTGTCTTTGGAAGCCACGTCAACGGCGAACATGGTCTCGCCCACTTTTTGGGCCAGTACTTGGGGGTCGCTCATCATTCGCCTTTGAATTGAGGCGCGCGTTTTTCAAGGAAGGCCTGCACTCCCTCAAAGTAATCGTGCGTGCGGCCCATCGCCGACTGCATGTCGCGCTCCACATCCAGCTGCTCGGACAAACTGCGGGTGGTGGCACCTTGCAACAACGCACGGGTGGCCACCAAGGCCCGGGTGGGCATGCTCGCCAAACGCTGCGCCAAGGCCAGGGCTGCGGCCAAGGGGTCGTCGGCCACGTCCCAAATCAAACCCCATTCCTTGGCCTGCTGGGCCGGCAACTTGTCGCCCGTCATGGCCAAGGCCATCGCTCTGGGCAAACCGAGGCGCTCGACCAACAACCAGCTGCTGCCCGCATCCGGGATCAATCCGATTTTGCTGAAGGCTTGAATGAAGCTGGCCTGAGGGGCCGCAATGGCGATGTCACAGGCCATGGCCACGGAAGCGCCTGCACCCGCAGCCACGCCATTAACGGCGGCCACAATGGGCATGCGCAAGGTTTGGATGCGCCGTGTGGTGGGATTGAAAGCTTGGTCAATGATGGGCCCAGGATCGGCCCGCGCCACGCGGTCAGGACCCGGCGTGAAATCAAAGGACGACAAGTCGGCACCGGCGCAAAAACCCCGCCCGGCACCGGTCAGCACCATGGCGCGAATCTGGGCGTTGGCTTCGGCTTGGTCAAAAGCCGCCCACAGATCGTGGTGCATTTGACGGTCAAAACTGTTCAGCGCAGCAGGCCGGTTGAGCGTGACCACCGCCACAGGGCCGCGTTCTTCGTACAAAACAGTGGATGGTGTTGCGTCAGTCATAAAAATCTCCGGATGCGAAAATGTACCATTAACCGACCAATCGGTTGGTTAATTCATTCCTTGGGTTTTCCCTAGGTTTCAGCGTCGCCAGCAGGCTGCAAAGCCTGTGGTTGCGCCTTGGGTATAGTGAGCCCATGGATTCACTTTGACACTCACCCAGGAGACAGCACTTGAGCTACGAAAACATCGAAGTCCGCACCGAAGGCGGGCAAGTTGGCATCATCACCCTGAACCGCCCCAAGGCACTGAACGCGCTGAACGGCGCACTGATGGATGAGCTGGGCCTGGCCTTGAAGGGCTTTGACGCTGACGAGGCCATTGGCTGCATCGTCATCACCGGCAGTGAAAAAGCCTTTGCCGCGGGTGCCGACATCGCGGCGATGGCGAAATTCAACTTCCATGAGGTCTACAAAAACGACTTCATCACCCGCAACTGGGAAACCATCCGCAGCATTCGCAAACCCGTGATCGCGGCCGTCAGTGGCTTTGCTTTGGGCGGTGGCTGCGAGTTGGCGATGATGTGCGACTTCATCATTGCCGCCGACAACGCCAAGTTCGGACAACCCGAAATCAAGATCGGCATCATCCCCGGTGCTGGCGGCACGCAGCGCCTGCCGCGTGCCATGGGCAAGTCCAAAGCCATGGACTTGGTGCTGACGGGCCGCATGATGGACGCCGCAGAAGCCGAGCGCGGCGGCTTGGTGAGCCGCGTGGTACCGCTGGACAAGTTGATGGACGAAACGCTGGGCGCTGCTTTGATGATTTGCGGCTACGGCCAACTGGCCACCATGGCCGCCAAAGAAAGCGTCAACCGCGCTTTTGAAAGTGGGCTGAGCGACGGCGTGATGTTCGAGCGCCGCTTGTTCCACGGCCTGTTTGCCACCGCAGACCAAAAAGAAGGGATGGACGCGTTCTTGAACAAGCGTGCACCCAAGTTCATCCACGGCTGATGGTCCACATGGTTTTAAAAATGGTGCTTCGCGACAAGATCGCATGTCGGAACCTAAAGGACCGACCTATGGGAGAGTTGCAGGTCGGCGCCTTCAGGTCCGACACGGAGCAGTGAACCGATGGGCTTTGAAGTTGTGGTCTGGTGAAATACGACAGGTCGCAGCGTCAAGGTGTCAGAAGTTCAGGCTGCCAAATCAGGCGCTCGGGTGCGCTGAAGCACAAAAAGCGTTTGTTGGTAGCGCGGCCAATGGCGCACAAACCCAGACGCTTGGCCACATCCAAGCCCATTTGTGTGATGCCGCTGCGGGACACGACCACCGGCACACCCATTTGGGCCGACTTGATGACCATTTCGCTGGTCAATCGGCCCGTGGTGTAGAACACCTTGTCTTGGCCGTCGATGTCATTCATCCACATCCAACCGGCAATGGTGTCCACGGCATTGTGGCGTCCTACATCCTCAACAAACATGAGCATCTGGTCGCCCTGAAACAAGGCGCAGCCATGAACAGAGCCGGATGATTTGTAAGTGGTTTCTTGCAAGCGGATGGCATTGACCAAGCCATAAAGTTGGGCTTGGGTGATGTGAGCCGCTGGCAATGACATCTCATCAATGTGGGACATCAGGTCACCAAACACGCTGCCCTGTCCGCAGCCCGTGGTGACCACCCGATCTGCGCTGCGCTGCGCCACCACGTGGGCCTCTGGCCGGGTCTTCACGGCCGCCACACCAGGCTCCCCCACTTCCCCCTCACCGATGGTCCAATCCACCGTGATGGACTCGATTTGAGACACGGAATCGATCAGCCGCTGGTTGCGCAAGAAACCCAGCACCAGCCACTCGGGCTCAGCCCCCAGCGTCATCAAGGTGACCAGCTCTTTTTTGTCGAGGTAAATGATGAGTGCCCGCTCAGCCGGTATTTGGGTTTCAGAGCTTTCTCCAAACTCATTGCGCACAGTCACATGGCGTGTAAGAGGTGCCCGTTCATGGGTGATGTGAGGCTTGGACACGACAGAAACTGAGGATGGAGCGTGCAGGACAACAGACATGGCTTGAGCCTAATGTAAAAATCCCCCGCCGTTACCGACAGGGGATTTTTGGAGCTGACAATGAGAAACTGAACAGAAGAAGGTCAGCCCTTTTTAGCCGTGACAGGCACTGACGCTGCGGCCGATGGGCTTGCAGGCTTAAAAGCACCAGGATCGACACACGGAGGTGTCGAGGCCAAAGTGGTCATGGCCTTGCCTTGGCTTTTGAAGTAGTGCGCAGCAGCCTTGTTTTGGGCCAGACACAACTTGTAGCCCGCTATTTTGGTGCCATGTGCATTTTTTGCAGCGGTTTCAGCCGCCTTCAGTTTCGCCTCTTCCGTAGGGGCCGGCAATTTAGCCAATGCACCAAAGCTGATGAGCAGTGCAGACAGGACAAGCAGATGCTTTTTCATGTGAATTCTCCCGGCTCAGGCCGATGCTGTGGATGCGTTGGATGAAGGCAAAGAAGCCGCGGGCTCAGAGCGTTGAGATGGAATCTTGCCGGCCTTGATGTCGTCGTACCAAAGTTCGTGGTGCTCTTTGGCCCAGGTTTCATCGACATAGCCTGTGCGCATGGCTTTGTATGCGCCACGCATGCCAATGGTGCCCATGTAAATGTGACCGATGAACATGGCCATCATGAACAAAGATGCCAAACCATGGATCATGTTGGCGATCTGCATGGTGCCGCGCTCATAAATCAAGCCCGGAATCAGCATATTGAGCACCAATCCAGAACCGACCACGATCGCACCCAAGAACAGCACACCGCCCCAGAACACCACTTTTTCACCCGCATTGAAGCGGTGTGATGGGACTTCGACACCAGAGAACAAACCGCCGCCTTTGAGCAGCCAAACTACATCGTCTTTGCTGGGCAAGTTGTCTTTGATGAAGGTGAAGAAGACCACCACCAACGACACTGCAAACAAGGGCCCTGCAAAGTTGTGCAGGTTTTTGAGCGCGAAGCTCAACCAGCCAAACAGCGTGTCACCCAAAATGGGCAGCAAGAAATATTTGCCATAGGCAATGACGATGCCCGACATGGCCAAGGCCACGAAAGCAATGGCGTTGGCCCAGTGAGCCGAGCGCTCAAAGGGGGTGAATCGCTCAATCTTCCGTCCGGTTTCTTTGCCGTGCAATTCCATCGTGCCTTTGCCGAAATAAAACAAAGCCATCGCACCCACAGCGATCAGCAACAAAGCTGCGCCATAAGGAATGATGATGTTGTTGCGCACCTGACGCC
>NZ_CALBEX010000043.1 GCF_937889215.1 uncultured Limnohabitans sp. | reverse complement strand
TTGGCGGCGCAGGGATTTGCGGTGCTGGGGGCGTCCAGCGTTTGCGCTTTGGCCAATGTCTCGATCGAGGATTTGCAAGCGCTGCAACCGAGCTGGCATGCGCTACCGCCTGACCAACACCTCAAGGACGGTGGCCGTTACCGCCATCGTCGCCATGCCAGTTTTGAGGTGACCGGTGAACGGGTGCATGCCGTGCCGCACCGTGCCCACTGGCAACCGATGTCCTACAACGCTTTGCATGGTGGCATGCAGCGCTGGTTTGACCCCATGTTGCCCGAGGTGGTGCAACAACCGGCCTGGTCGGCACTGTTGCAATGCTTGGCCCGTGTGGCCTCTGCGGCGCAGGGCGAACAAACCTGGTACACCGAAGCGCATCAGTTTCGGATCGACACCACCGATGGCATTGGCCGCCCCACGCCCGAGGGTGCGCACCGCGATGGCGTGAACTGGGTGGCGGTATTTTTGGTGGGACGCCACGGCATCAAAGGCGGCGAAACTCGGGTGTTTGACATGGACACCCCGCAAGGCCAGCGTTTCACGTTGAGTGAACCTTGGTCTTTGCTGCTGATGGACGATACCCGCGTGATCCACGAGACCACACCCATTCAGCCCGAGCAAGACGGCGGCTGGCGTGACACCTTGGTGGTCACGCTGCGCTCGGGTGCTTTTATGGACGCGCCAGCGCCCTGATCAGTCTCTGAAGTTGTCAAAACTCAGGGGCAGCTCGGTCATGTCTTTGCGCAGCAAGGCCATGGCTTCTTGCAAATCATCGCGCTTGGCGCCCGTGACGCGCACCGCATCACCCTGAATGGACGCTTGCACCTTGATCTTGCTTTCCTTGATCAGCTTGGTGATCTTTTTGGCGTCTTCGGTCTCGATGCCGTTCTTGACCTTGATCACTTGCTTGACCTTGTCGCCGCCGATTTTCTCGACCTTGCCAATGTCCAGAAAGCGCACGTCCACAGTGCGTTTGGTCAGCTTGTTGCGCAGGATGTCTTCGACCTGCGTGAGTTGAAATTCGGCATCACCGAACATGGTGATCTCTTTGTCTTTGAGCTCGATCTTGGCCGATGTGCCTTTGAAGTCAAAGCGGGTGCCGATTTCTTTGGCAGAAGTGTCAACGGCGTTGCGCACTTCGGCCATGTTGGGTTCGCAAACAGTATCAAACGAGGGCATGGCTTTAAAAATCCGAGGTTGAGAATGCGACAATTCTCCCATGAACCTGGAGAAAAACGTTCCTTTGCAGCCGTACAACACCTTTGGTATCGCCGCCAAGGCGCTGGCGTTGGTGCGTGTGCGCTCCGAAACCGACCTGCTGGCCGTGCTGGCCGACCCCGCTTTGGCCACTTTGCCCCGTCAAGTGCTGGGCGGCGGCAGCAACATCGTTTTGACGGGTGACGTCAAGGCGTTGGTGCTCAAGATCGAAGTGCCCGGCATGCGTTTGGCGAGTGAGACGGACAAACACTGGGTGATTGAAGCGGGTGCAGGCGTTGACTGGCATGCGCTGGTGGCCTGGACGCTGGACCACGGTTACCCGGGCCTGGAAAACATGGCCCTGATTCCTGGTACGGTGGGCGCATCGCCCGTTCAGAACATCGGTGCTTATGGCGTGGAGTTGCAAGACCGTTTTGAGTCGCTGGATGCGATGGACTTGTTCACCGGCGAGCTGTTCAGCCTGAATGCGGCGCAATGCGGTTTCAGTTACCGCGATTCGGTGTTCAAACACCCATCAATCGGCTCTGGCGGTCCGGATGGCCTTGGCCTGGCGGGCAGGGCGGTGATCTTGCGGGTGCGCTTTGCGCTGCCCAAGCGCTGGAAGCCCGAGCTGGGTTATCTGGATTTGGAGCGCAAGATGGCCGAGACCGGCATCCACAACCCTGATGCGCGGCAGATTTTTGACTGGGTGGTGGCCATTCGCCGGGCCAAACTGCCTGACCCAGCAGTGATTGGCAACGCCGGCAGCTTCTTCAAGAACCCCACGGTGACGCCTGATCAATGCGCCGACATCATCGCCCGCGAGCCAAAGGTGGTGCACTACCCCATGCCCGACGGCAGCATCAAACTGGCCGCAGGCTGGCTGATCGACGCCTGCGGCTGGAAAGGCAAGACCGTCGGTCACGCTGGTGTTTATGAAAAGCAAGCGCTGGTGCTGGTCAATCGGGGTGGGCGCGAGAACCCCTGCACGGGCGGCGAGGTCATGACGCTGGCCAAAGCCATTCAGACCAGCGTGTACGAGCGCTTTGGGATTCGGCTGGAGCCTGAGCCTGTTGTGATTTGATTTTTGCGTTCTGGGGTTGTTCCGCGCCGGGTTGGGGCCTGAGCGGTCGGCCTCATCACTCGCTTCGCTCGCCAAATCGGCCGATCCGCTCAGGCCACAACCCAGCGCTAGGTCGGTGAAAACTTCAATACCCGCTTTTGTATCAACGGACGTAGCCTTGGTGCGCGTGCCTGTCGGACTCGCCGATTTGGCGAGCGAAGCGGGTTATTAGGCGAGCCGGTAGGCACGCGCGCCAAGGCGGAAAACCCCCACAAAGCAAGTTGATAGCGTAAAAAAAACGGCCCGAAGGCCGTTTTTCATTTAAAGCGACAAAAATCACTTTTTGCCGCTGCCCTCGAGTTTGTAGATGTGAGGCCCTTCGCCACCGACAACAAACCAGCGTGTGCGTAGATGCCCAGCTTGGCGCGTGTGTCCACGATGTCGAGGTTGCGCATGGTCAACTGGCCGATGCGGTCCAGCGGGCTGAACGGCGCGTCTTCTACTTTTTCCATTGACAAACGCTCTGGTGCATAAGTCAGGTTGGACGACTCGGTGTTCAGGATGCTGTAGTCGTTGCCACGGCGCAGCTCTAGCGTCACCGTGCCGGTCACGGCGCGGGCTACCCAGCGTTGGGCGGTTTCGCGCAACATGATGGACTGTGGGTCGAACCAGCGGCCTTGGTACAACAAGCGACCCAAGCGCAGGCCGTTGATGCGGTACTGCTCGATGGTGTCTTCGTTGTGAATGCCCGTCACCAAACGCTCGTAGGCGATGTGCAGCAGCGCCATGCCGGGGGCTTCGTAGATGCCGCGGCTCTTGGCTTCGATGATGCGGTTTTCGATCTGGTCGCTCATGCCCAGACCGTGGCGACCGCCGATTTCGTTGGCTTTGAGGAATAACTCGACCGGGTCGGCGTATTCCACACCGTTCAGGGCCACGGGCATGCCTTCTTCAAAGCGCACGCTCACTTCTTCAGCCTTGACTTCGACTTCGGGCTTCCAGAACGCCACGCCCATGATGGGGTTGACGATCTTCATGCCGCTTTGCAGGCTTTCCAGATCCTTGGCTTCGTGGGTCGCACCCAGCATGTTGCTGTCTGTGGAGTAGGCCTTTTCGGCGCTCATCTTGTAGCCAAAACCGTTGGCGGTCATGAAGGCGCTCATCTCGGCGCGGCCACCCAGCTCGTCGATGAACAGTTGGTCCAGCCAAGGCTTGTAGATTCTCAAGCTCGGGTTGGTCAGCAAACCATAGCGGTAGAAGCGCTCGATGTCGTTGCCTTTGAAGGTCGAGCCATCGCCCCAGATGTTGACGTCGTCTTGCTTCATGGCGGCCACGAGCATGGTGCCCGTGACGGCGCGGCCCAAGGGGGTGGTGTTGAAGTAGGTGATGCCACCGGTGCTGATGTGGAACGCGCCGCACTGAATGGCGGCAATGCCTTCGTACGCCAGCTGGGTGCGGCAGTCGACCAGACGGGCTTTTTCAGCGCCGTATTCCATCGCTTTGCGGGGGATTTCGTTGTAGTCCGACTCGTCAGGCTGGCCCAGGTTGGCGGTGTAGGCGTAGGGCAGGGCGCCCTTTTGCTTCATCCACAACAGGGCGGCAGAGGTGTCCAGGCCGCCCGAGAAGGCGATGCCGACTTTTTGCCCTTGGGGCAGATTTTGCAGAATGGTGCTCATGGGGTTCCGATCGGCCGTGGGTTCAGGCGTAGTGGCAGATGTAGTGGTAGGGCTCGGTCACGCGAATTTCAAATTTGGAGTTGGCCGGCACGCTGAATTCTTCGCCCGCGCTGGATTTGACCCATTCGTTGCTGCCATCGAGCTTGTATTCGCAATAGCCACCCACGCACTCCATGATTTCTGCGGCACCGGTGTTGAAGGTCAATGTGGCGGGCAAAACCACGCCGACCGACAGTTTGGTGCCATCGGGCAGGGTCAGGCCGTGGCTAACGCACTTGCCGTCAAAGTAAACATTGGCTTGGGTGTTGACGGAGACGCCGTCGATGGTTTGGGTGGTCATGGCAATACAGGCGAGGGTTGGCAGGCTGGGTCTGGCCCGCGAAAAAGCGCGGCCATCGGCCGCGCCCGTGTTTCAAACCCTTTATTTTAGGTCAACCGCCTCGGTGCCTGAGAGATCAGCGCCAGTGGGGGCGGTCTTCGCGGGCTTTGTGCTGGTGCCCGCGGGGCGCTCTGAGGCCACGCGGTAGCTCGGGTGCCGCACTGCTGGGCGGGGTGCACGCCATTGCAGGTCCACGTATGTGTAAATCGGGGGCTGCGTGCGGTAAGCCGTGGCCGGCAAATACACCACTTGGGGTGCAGTGTTGATGACGGTGGTGCGCTGCAAGGGTGGGAGGGCTTCGCTGCGCAAACCCTGAACCGATGGACTGATCTGAAGGCTGATGGTGGGGCCGGGGTCTTGCGGCAGTTGCACGTTGTAGCGTTTGCCGGCGTATTCGTAGACCACGTCGTCGCCCACCAGTCGGTTTTCATAGGCCGTATGGGTGCTGCAGGTGGTTGTGTTCTGTACGTAGGCTTGGCCTGTGCCCTCAATGCGGTCGCCGACCATGGCGCCACCCACGATGCCGATCATGGTGGCCAAAGCCCGGCCTGAGCCATCGCCTACGGCATTGCCCATGGCGCCGCCAGCGATAGCGCCCATCAAAGCCCCCCCGCCGGAGGAGGATTGCACCAACACTGGCGTGGGCGTGCAGGTCTGGCGCGGCACGGCCACTTGTTGGTAAACCGCGCTGCGCGAGAGCACTTGGCCGACTTCTTGCGCGTTGGCCACCAGGGGTGTCCAGGCCGCGGCGCCCAGCAGGGCGATGGTGATGACAAGCTGTTTCATGGCCGGCTTCCAAGTTGTTGAAGGTGAACCCAGTGTATGCAGTCCCATGTCAACAAGGGATGAGCTTCTTGTAAAGTTGGGTAACAGTGCGGCCGTTGTGATCAAGCTGGCCATTGGTTGGGAGTGAAGCCGACGGTGACTTGGCCCGAAGGCCAAGCAATGACTGGCCGTTTGATGGTGCTGGCTTGGGCCAGCATGACAGCTTTGGCACTGTCGCGGTCGGTCACGGCCGCTTGCACGGCCGCATCGAGCTTGCGCCAGGTGGTGCCTTTGCGATTGAGCAGGGTTTCCCAGCCCACCGCTGTCAGCCAGACGTCCACTTGTGCTTCGGGCACGCCTTGTTTTTTGAAATCGTGAAAGCTCGCGTGCAAGCCGTTGTCGGTCAACCAGGTTCGGGCTTTTTTGACGGTGTCGCAATTGGGAATGCCGTAAACAATGAGGTCCATGGGGCTTTGATGAAGTGGGAGGTGACGAGACTGCGCGACAATTGCCGCCCATGAATACTCTACAGGAATGGCTCGACTGGTGCGAGCAACTTCACCCCGTGGCCATTGACATGGGGCTGGACCGTGTGAAAACCGTGGCCGACCGCATGGCGCTGCGTTTTGACTGCCCGGTGATCACCGTGGCCGGCACCAATGGCAAGGGCTCTACCTGCGCCATGTTGGAGGCTGTGTTGCTGCAAGCGGGCTACCGTACAGGCGTTTACACCTCACCGCACCTGGTGCACTTCGAGGAGCGCTGCCGCCTGCACGGCGAATCGGCCTCGTCCGAAGCTTTTGCCCAGGCGTTTGCCGCTGTGGAGGCTGTGCGAGGCGATGTCAGCCTGACGTATTTTGAATTCAGCACCCTGGCCATCTTGCACCTGATGGCCCACGCCGAGTTGGACGCGGCCATTTTGGAGGTGGGTATGGGGGGCCGCTTGGACGCCGTCAACATCATTGATGCAGACTGCGCCGTGATCACCAGCATCGACATCGACCACACCGCCATTTTGGGCAAAGACCGCGAAAGCATTGGTTTGGAGAAGGCCGGCATCATGAGGGCCGGGCGTCCGGTGATTGTGAGCGACCCGGTTCCGCCGCAAAGCGTGTTGGACCATGCCGCCGCCGTGGGGGCTGAACTTTGGCAGTTTGGCCGGGACTTTAATTTTTCGGGTGACAAGCAGCAGTGGGCTTGGGCGGGGCGTGACCGCCGCTACAGTGGCATGGCCTATCCAGCTTTGCGTGGAGCGAACCAACTGATCAACGCCTCCGGCGTGCTGGCCGCGCTGGAAGCCTTGCGCCAGCGCATCCCCATCACGGCCCAAGCCGTTCGCAATGGACTGGCCATGGTGGAGTTGCCTGGGCGCTTTCAGATCGTGCCAGGGGAGCCAGTTTTGGTGCTGGATGTGGCACACAACCCCCATTCGGTGGCCGCATTGGCGGCCAACTTGGACGCCATGGGGTTTTATCCCACGACCCACGCTGTATTTGGGGCCATGGCGGACAAGGACTTGCTCCCCATGCTGAAAAAGGTCAATCCGATGATCGACCGTTGGTATTTCACCGATTTACCCGTGCCCCGCGCCGCCAAAGCGGCCGATTTGGAACAAGTCTGGCTGACGCAAAATACCCGCGCCGATGCCGCTGGCAGCGTGCATGCTGACCCCATGCAGGCCTTGCAAGCGGCCATCGGGGCGGCAGACCCGGCTGATAGAATCGTCGTCTTTGGCTCCTTCTATACCGTGGGCGGTGTTTTGCAAGACGGCATTCCGCGTCTTCAAGCCAAACACCTCAAGCCCTGAGCACTGCCATGGCGTTTTTTAAGTTCCGTTTTCCTGGTCAAGATGCCGCGTCATCGGCCTCGGCCGAGATGGCTGCCTCGGGGCCCGGTGAAAGCATCGAAGTTGTTCGCAGGCGTGCCCGACACCGTTTGATGGGTGCCGTGGTGCTGGTGCTGTTGGCTGTTGTTGGCTTTCCTTTGTTGTTCGACACCCAGCCGCGCCCCGTTGCGGTGGACACCCCCATTCTGATTCCCGATCGTCAAAAAGCGGGGCCATTGAGCGCCGCCGAGCCGGCTGAGCGTCTGGCCCCGGCCAAGCCCTTGCTGCCCGACGCCCGGCCTTTGCCTGCGCAGGCGGGGTTGGAGCCGAATGAAACTTTGATTCAGCCTCCGCCCGTGCTTGCAGAAACCGTGACCAAACCGGCAAAGCCAGCACCTCTACCCGACCTCAAACCCGCCGCAAGCAAATCCGACAAGTCCGAGGCCAGCGCAGCCGCAGCACAGGCCAAGACCCGGGCCAAGGCCAATGAAGATGGCAGCAAAGCCCGCGCCTTGCTCGAAGGCAAGTCACCTTCGTCCTCTAAGCCAGCCAGCAACGAGCGGCTCGTCGTTCAGGTCGGTGCCTTCACCGATCCTGCCAAAGTGCGCGAAGTGCGTCGCAAGCTGGAGCAAGCGGGCTTGGTCACGTTCACCCAAGTCATTGATGGCAAGGACGGCAAGTCCACCACACGCATTCGCGTGGGCCCTTTCAGCAGCCGTGAAGACGCAGAAAAAGCGGCGGCGCGCATTCGAAAACTCAGCTTTTCACCGGCTGTCTTGAGGCTCTGACGTGCAACTGTCCATCACCGACTGGGTCTTGCTGGGGGTTTTGCTGGCCTCCTTGCTGGTGGGACTCTGGCGCGGCTTGGTCTACGAAGTGCTGTCGCTGGCGGGCTGGGTTGGGGCTTTTATCCTGGCCCAGTGGCTGGCGGCAGATGTGGTGGCCTTCTTGCCTTTCCTGAAAGAAGCGGCGGCTCAGGTGAAGTACGCCCTGGCTTTCGCTTTGGTCTTTGTGGCGACATTGTTTGCAGCCGGTTTGCTGTCTTGGTTGGTCAAGAAATTGGTGGAAACCGTGGGTTTGCGCCCAGTCGACCGAGCCTTGGGCGGCATTTTTGGTTTGGCACGGGGCGTGGTTTTGTTGCTGGCCCTCACCGTGGTTTTGCAGCTCATGGGCTTGACGTCCGAAGCTTGGTGGCAAAACGCCACAGGCCCTGGCTGGTTGGACATGACGCTCAAGGGCCTGAAGCCTCTGTTGCCGCAAGAGTTGGTGGATTATTTACCCCGATGACATCGGGGTGGTTCGATTTTTTGAACGGATAAAAGCATATGTGTGGAATTGTCGGCGTTGTCAACAGCGCTCCGGTCAACCAGTTGATTTATGACGCCTTGTTGCTTTTGCAGCACCGTGGTCAAGATGCGGCTGGCATCGTCACTCAACTCGACCGCAAATTTTTCATGCACAAAGCCAAGGGCATGGTGCGTGACGTGTTTCGCACCCGCAACATGCGCAGCTTGCCCGGCAACTGCGGCTTGGGCCAGGTGCGCTACCCCACAGCGGGGAATGCCTTCAGCGAAGAAGAGGCTCAGCCTTTTTATGTGAATGCCCCCTTTGGCCTGGTGCTGGTGCACAACGGCAACCTGACCAACGCGCACGCGCTGAAGGCCGAGTTGTTCTTGAATGACCACCGGCACATCAACACCGAAAGCGACTCTGAAGTTTTGCTCAACGTGTTGGCCCACGAGCTGGAAAAAACCACGCGAGGCTTGCCGCTCAAGCCTGTCGATGTGTTTGAGGCTGTGCGTGGCGTGAACCGCCGTGTCCAGGGCTCTTATGCAGTGATCGCTTTGATTGCAGGCCACGGCCTGATCGCTTTTCGGGACCCGCATGGCATTCGCCCCTTGTGCATGGGGCGCAGCGAAGACGGCTCCATCATGCTGGCCAGCGAGTCGGTGGCGCTCGATGGCACGGCCCACCAATTCGAGCGCGACGTGGCCCCAGGCGAGGCTATTTTTATCGACCTTGAAGGGCAACTGCACGCGCAAGCGTGCAGCGACAAGGCGCAGCTGAGTCCCTGTATTTTTGAATACGTGTATCTGGCCCGGCCTGACTCCACCATGGATGGCATCTCGGTCTACCAAGCCCGCTTGAACCTGGGTGAATCATTGGCCAAGCGGGTCATTTCCACAGTGCCACCGAGTGACATCGACGTGGTGATCCCCATCCCTGAATCCAGCCGCCCCAGCGCCACCCAATTGGCCCACTTGTTGGGCCTTCCCTACCGCGAAGGTTTTGTGAAAAACCGTTACGTGGGTCGCACCTTCATCATGCCCGGCCAAGCCGTGCGCAAAAAATCGGTGCGCCAAAAGCTCAACACCATCGTCAGCGAGTTCAAGGGCCGCAATGTGTTGCTGGTCGATGACTCCATCGTGCGCGGCACCACCAGCCGAGAGATCGTGCAAATGGCGCGAGACGCGGGCGCTCGCAAGGTCTATATGGCCAGCGCTGCGCCACCAGTGCGTTATCCCAACGTGTACGGCATCGACATGCCGACCAAGGACGAACTGGTGGCCCATGGCCGCAGCATCGAAGAAATCCGCGACATCATTGGCTGCGACGCCCTGATCTACCAAGACGTGGATGCCATGAAGACCGCGGTAGCCCAGGCCCGAGTCAACGCCGCAGGGACGCTGTCCAATTTTGATGCCTCGTGCTTTGACGGTGTGTATGTCACCGGCGACATTTCGACCGATGACATCACGCGTTTGAACGAGACCCGACTCCAGGTGGAAGAGGGCGATGACGACAATTCGCGTTTGGCTTTGCCCAACGCCAGCGTGTGAGCCTCAACATGACCGAACCCTCCCGATTTGACGATTTGCACATCGAAACCCTGGCCGTACGGGCTGCGGTGGAGCGCAGCCAATACGGCGAAAACTCCGAAGCCCTGTACCTGACCAGTGGTTACGTGCAGCCTACAGCCGAGTCTGCCGCCCGACGTTTCGCAGGCGAAGAAGAAGGCTTCACCTATGGCCGCTACGGCAACCCCACGGTGAGCAGCATGGAAATGCGCTTGGCGGCCTTGGAGGGCACAGAAGCCGCCATGGGGACATCCTCGGGCATGTCTGCCATCTTGATGCTGTGCATGGGCCTCCTGAAGGCGGGCGACCATGTGGTGTGCTCGCGCTCCATGTTTGGCTCGACCATCAAATTGATCGGCACCGACTTGGCCAAGTTCGGTGTCGAGTCCAGCTTTGTATCGCAAACCGACTTGAAAGAGTGGCAAGCTGCCATTCGCCCCAGCACCCGATTGCTGTTGGCCGAAACACCCACCAACCCCCCTCACCGAGGTGTGTGACATCCAGGCGCTGGCCGACATCGCCCACAACGCAGGCGCTTTGTTTGCGCTGGACAACTGCTTTGCCACGCCCGCTTTGCAAAGACCCGCACTGATGGGGGCTGACATCATCACGCACTCGGGCACCAAGTATTTGGACGGACAAGGTCGCGTGATGGCGGGCGCGCTGTGCGCCCCGCAGCAGATGATCACCGAGAAGTTTTTACCCGTGCTCAAAAGCGGCGGCATGACACTGGCGCCTTTCAATGCTTGGGTCGTGCTCAAAGGCCTTGAGACGTTAGACCTGCGCATGCGGGCCCAATCTGCCCGTGCGCAAACTTTGGCCGAATGGCTGGAAAAGCACCCCGCAGTGGCCCGCGTGCATTACCCCGGTTTGGCCAGCCACCCGCAGCACGACTTGGCCATGCGCCAGATGTCGGGCTTGGGTGGTGCGGTGCTGTCTTTTGACGTGAAGGCCGATGGCCCTGAAC
>NZ_CALBEX010000042.1 GCF_937889215.1 uncultured Limnohabitans sp. | reverse complement strand
CCCCGCCGGGGAAACCTCTCCAACCATCGGCCAGTTTTCCGAACGCGAAATGATCACCTATGAACCAGGGCAAACCATCCGAGCGCGTTCCACCGATGCTTTGACACACCACTTCGGCCACCCCCCCCGAATCGCTTTGTCAACCTCTGGCAGCACCAGTATTGTTCAACTGGTGGGCGTCGGGCTAGGTTACTCCGTGGTGCCACAGTGGTTGGTGCCATCGTCCGACCCGCACATCGGTCAAATCGTCATGGACGATATCCCGCCGATCAGCGTTTACTTTGCGCACACGACGCTCCTAAGCTCCAACGCTTTTGTGCATCAGCTGCATGAAATTTGTGCCCGAGTCATGGGCAGCCAGCTCGAAGCCGAGACCAAAATCACTACCATTTTCCGTCATTAACGAATCGCGCCAAAAATATGCTTTGCCTCTCAATCAGTGGCAACGACGGATAACTGGGCGCCCCACCACAAAAGAACGCGCGAAAAGTTTTCTCAATGTGATGAACTCACCATCCAAGCTCAGGCTGTCCGCCGGTTCAACATCAGCGTCTCGATCTGGCCACACAGCTGCACCAGGTCAAACGGCTTGAGCATGACGTCGTTGAGCCCGGCCTGTTTGAATCTTTCCAGGTCGATGGGGTTGACGTTGGCCGTCAGTCCCAACACCGGGGTGTTGCGCGTGGCCTCGTCGAGTTCAAGGCGCAGGGCTTGCGTGGCTTCAATGCCGTCCATCTTGGGCATCACCATGTCCATGAAGATCACATCAAAGCGGTCTTTCTGAACAGCGGCCAAAGCCTGCAAACCGTCTTCGGCTTCCACCACTTTGCTGTGCGGCCAGTGGTTGGTCAGCACTTTTTTCACCAACAGTCGGTTGATCGGGTGGTCATCGACGACCATGAAGTTCAGGCGCTGCGGGTTGGTGTTTTTGTAAATGTCGTTGTGCGCCACGGGTTGGGGGGGCGCCGCCTGCGCAGTCAGTGGCAAGGTGAACCAAAAGGTCGAGCCTTGGCCCCAGGTGCTGTCAAAGCCGATGCGCCCGCCCATTAAATCGATCAAGCGCCGGGTGATGGACAGGCCCAGGCCCGTGCCGCCGTAGCGCGACTGTATTTCATCATCGGCCTGCACAAAGCGCTGAAAGATGCGCGATTTTTGGTGCTCGGCAATGCCGATGCCACTGTCCTGCACGGAGAACTTGACCACTTTTTCATCGCCAGTGACGCCGCCTTGCGGCGCGTCCTGCTCGACACACTCGACACGCAAAGTGACATGCCCTTGGTGCGTGAACTTGATGGCGTTACCCAGCAGGTTCACCAGAATTTGCATCAGCCGATGGCGGTCGGTGCTCACCCATTCGGGCACCCCCTCTGCGATCTCGCAGTGGTATTGCAGGTGCATGCTTTTGACGCGGGGATTGAACAGGCTGAAGGCGTTGTTGACTGTGTCGTGCAAGGCAAAGGTTTCGAACTGCACCCGAATCTTGCCTGCCTGCAATTGCGAGTAATCGAGCACGTCGTTGATGACGGTCATCAAGTGGTCGGCAGACTGGCGTGTGTGGTTGAGGATTTTCAGGGCTTGTGGTTTGTTTTGTGCCCGTCCGATCAGCATCGCATTGAAGCCCAAAATGGCGTTCATGGGCGTGCGCAACTCATGGCTGACATTGGCAATGAACTGCTCGCGAAACTCAGAGGTGCGCTCCAGTTCAAGGCGCGTATCTTCAAGCTCCTGGCGGCGTTTGAGTCGCTCGTTGTAGGCCTTGCGGTAGAGGCCGTCGTACAAAAACACCACCGACAAAATGAGCAGCATCGTGACCGCATTGCTGGCAAATGACGAGCGTACTTGCGCTAAACCCAACGTAGGGTGCGCTGGCAGCCAGCCGTGCCAAGTGGCATAAGACATGCCGCCCAACAATGCCAAGACCACCGTCAACCAAAACAACCCTGCTCGGCGGCTGATGGCATAAAACGGGATCAATGGAATCAAGGTGTACCAAGCCAAACGAGGTGAAAAAATACCCCCCGAAACCCACCCGGCATAGCTCACCTGCGTCAACGCAGCGACCACGCCAATGTGCACCGCCACCGGCATGGGCATGCCGTAACTGAACGCCACCAGCAAACCCATCAGCACCACGCCAAATGCCATGGGCACAGGGATGCCATTGTCGTAAGGTGTGACCATCGCCACCAGCAGCATGGCGACGATCATGATGATCACCAAGCAAAACAAATACGGCATTCGGCCTTCCCGAAAGCGCAATGGCAAATGCGGCGAAATGCGCTCGAGCCAGTTGTCAAAAATCGTGACCTTCATGGCTGCCCCTTTGCAAGGACTGGCCAAGGCAGGCGAGACAACACCGCCACCAATTGAACTTCATCCAGCGGTTTTTGCAAAACTTCATTCATGCCCGATGCCATGCAGCGCTCACGATCGACCGGGTTGGTGCTGGCAGTCAGGCCCAGCACAGGAACATCACACACCGGTTTGGGGAAATTTTCTCGCAGAATCTGGGTGGCCTGCAGGCCGTCAACATCCGGCATGACCATGTCCATCAACACCAGGTCAAAGCTTTGTTCACGCAACAAATCCAGTGCGACTGCGCCGCCATTGGCGTCTGTGATGACGGCCTGCGGCAAGCGTTTTTTCAACATCAGCCGCACCACCAACAGGTTCACGGCGTTGTCGTCCACCACCAAAATGCGCAACCGTTGTGGCAGCATCTTGTCGAGTTGTTGGTGTGCGTCGGGGCCGTCCGCAGCCGTCATCATCAGCGGCAACTCAAACCAGAACGTGGTGCCCTGCCCCAGCACGCTGCTGACCCCGATGCGCCCGCCTTGCAAGCTGACCAAGCGCTCACACAAAGACAAGCCCAGTCCCGTGCCGCCGTATTGCCGATTGGTTTGCGAGTCGGCATGCTCAAAGCGGTTGAACACCTGTTGCTGTCTGTGTGCAGCAATGCCAATGCCGGAGTCTTCGACTTCAAACAACACCCCCACACCCACACTTTTAATGCGCACCACCACATGGCCGTGTGCTGTGAATTTGGTCGCGTTGTCCACCAGGTGCCGAAGCACTTGAACCAGGCGCTGACGGTCCCCTTGCACCCACATCCCTTTGACCATGGCGTCTTCAAGCCGGATATCCAGACCTTTGGTTTGCGCTTTTTCTGCAAACACGTCGAGTACGCTTTGCACGGCCTCACTCAGTTCAAACCGGTCTTCGCGCAAGGACAATTGCCCCGCCTGCAGCTGAGAAAAATCCAAAATGTCATTGACCACGCGCAGCAACTGCTCGGTGGAGCGGCGGATGTGGTCGACAATTTCCGCGTCCTCGTCTTGGGCCGATAACTCGGTGCGCAAAATGCCATTGAGCCCCAAAATCGCGTTCATGGGTGTGCGCAACTCATGGCCCACCGAAGCAATGAATTCATCCTTGTGGGCCTGCGCCTGACGCAAGGCGCGGTGGGTTTCTTCGAGCGCCAAGTTGCTCATGTCAATTTGCTCGACTTGCTGGTTGTGCATGCGCTCAGCCAACCAAACGACCCCCATCGCCATGCAAACGACCAAGACCTTGTTCACCAGTGCCCAGGCCATGATGTCGTTGCTCATGGTCACCAAACTGCCCATCACCTCGGCATCGGTCAGCGCCAGAATTATCCAAGTGGTCAGTAAGGCCACAGCTCCCCAGAAAACGGCCGCCACTCTGCTGAGCAACAAAGTGGCAGGCAAGGTGACGACGGTCATCCAAACCATCGTGACCGAGTTGATCCCCCCACTTTGACCTGCCACCCAGCCGATGTGGATGATCGAAATCAGAAACCCCAGGTGCGCGATCGGCGCATAAGATCCACCCCACTGCAAAGCCCCCAACAAGGCCAAATAGGCCGCCGCCGCGATCAAGTGGAGTTTGTGGTCGTAAGCGGGCTGGTAAAGCCCATAAAACAACAAGGAACTGGCCACCAAGGCGATCAAACAAGCCCGCAGGAATTGGGTTTTGTCCTGTGCATTCGCGGTGTCGCGCACGCCCACCGAAAAGTCTTTGGTTTTGAACACGTTCAGCAAGGTCTTCATCGGCAACACTCAGTTTCGCTCGCGCCAGCAGTGCGCCGCATTGGGCAACACCAAGTCCTGCTCGAAGGGCTCGAAACGCATCACCTGGTTGGCCATCATGTTGTCCATGCTGTGTTTCAACCGCGCAGCTTGTCAATCAAGCCATTGAGCTCGTCGAGCGAGCCAAACTGGATGCTCAGCTCGCCCATCTCTTCCATCTTGCCCAGGCGCTTGACGCGTTTTTTGACACGCACCTCGACCTCGGCCATGAGCAAGTCCGACAGTTCCTCTTCCACACGGCGCACATCGCGCGACTTTTCTTTCTTAGGCTTTTGCGTCACCAAATTGAATTCGGCACTGAGCTTTTTGACCAAGCTTTCCGCCTCGCGAACCGACATTTTTTTGGCCGCAATTTGGTTGGCCGCCGTGATTTGGGTGGCTTTGTCCAACGACAACAAAGCACGGGCATGGCCCATGTCGATGTCGCCCGCCATCAACATGGTTTGCACCGGTTCGGCCAAGTTCAGCAGGCGCAGCAGGTTACTGCCCGCGCTGCGGGAGCGGCCCACGGCTTGCGCCGCCGCTTCGTGAGTGAGTCCAAACTCTCTAATAAGGCGCTGCAAACCCTGGGCTTCTTCCAGTGGGTTGAGGTCTTCGCGCTGGATGTTCTCGATGAGCGCCATGGCCGCAGCGGCCTCGTTGGGCACATCGCGCACCAAAACGGGAACAGACTCCAGGCCCGCCAAACGCGACGCACGAAACCGCCGTTCGCCCGCGATGATCTCGTATTTGCCGGCATTCGGGCCGTCATGCAACTGGCGCACCAAAATCGGCTGCATGATGCCTTGCGCCTTGATGGACTCGGCCAGCTCGTACAAAGCGCCCTCGTCCATGCGGGTGCGCGGTTGGTACATGCCCGCCACCATTTGGTCCAGTTTGAGCTGGCTGGGCAAACCACTTTCGGCATAAGAAGCCGTATCGGGTGCGTCTTCCACTTTGGGGCCCAGCAGCGCTTCAAGTCCGCGGCCGAGGCCTTTGGGTTTTTTGGTGACCATGTGTTCAATCCTTCAAAAGTGTCCGTAAAAGCGCATGGCCTTGTGGCCAATCGCCCAGCGATGAATCGTCGGTCGTGTGCCCGGCCGAACCCTGGCCAAGCCACTGGGCTGACCAGTCGCGGGCCAATGCTTGCGCCCAATCAACGCGGCCGTGTGGCCCATGGCCACTGCCCACGACCATGCTGCGAAAAGGCAGCGGCTGCCGCACAATGGGCTGCCAGCCTGGCAAAGTTTCTGGCAAGCCGCACGCCGCCACATCAAGGGGCGAGACCAACAGGGCCGCACGGACTTTGCCCGTGTGCTGCGACAAAGAGGCCCATGCCGCCACAAGAATACAAGCCAAGCTGTGCGCCACCAACACCACAGGCCCAGGCGCATCGATGACCACTTCGTCCAGGCGCGCCAGCCAGTCACCCCGGCGCGGCCGCAGCCAGTCGTTTTGCTCGACCACACGGCAGCCGTCACGCTGCGCCCAAGGCTCGGGCCAATCGCCTGTGCCACCGCCAGGCCAACCCGGCAACAGCAGCACCGTCAAGCCCTGGCCAAGGCCGGCGTTCGCCTCGTGCTCGGCCAGCTGCCCAGCCCCGGACATGCAGGCCATGGCTGAATGGGCAACATGGCTCAAAGCAATGGGGCCCGTTTGATCATCTCGGCGGCAAAGTCCACATACGCTTGGCTGCCCTTGGCCGAGGGGTCGAACACCACGCCCGGCAAACCATAACTGGGCGCTTCGGCCAAGCGCACATTGCGCGGGATCACGGTGTCAAACACCTTGTCGCCAAAGTGGGCCTTGAGCTGGTCGCTGACTTGCATTTGCAAAGTGATGCGGGGGTCGAACATGACACGCAGCAAGCCGATGATTTTCAGGTCCTTGTTCAGGTTGGCGTGCACCTGTTTGATGGTGTTGACCAGATCCGTCAAACCCTCCAAGGCAAAGTATTCGCACTGCATGGGCACGATCACGCCATGGGCCGAGCACAGGCCATTGAGGGTGAGCATCGACAAGGACGGCGGGCAGTCGATGAGCACAAAATCGAATTCGCCATCCACCGCAGCCAAGGCGGTTTTCAGGCGTTGGTCGCGGTGTTCCAGCTGCACCAGCTCCACTTCGGCGCCGGCCAGCTCACGGTTGGCGCTCAGCACGCGATAGCCGCATTTGTCGGCCTGCACCGCCGCTTCGGTGATGGAGGCCGACTCCAGCAGCACGTCGTACACGCTCAGCTCGACCTGGCGCTTGTCAATGCCCGAGCCCATGGTGGCATTGCCTTGCGGGTCCAGATCGACCAACAACACACGCTGGCCCAGCTTGGCCAAACCCGCGGCAAGGTTCACGGTGGTGGTGGTTTTGCCTACACCACCCTTTTGGTTGGCGATGCAAAAAATTTTGGCCATGTCGACTTCTCCCGAATACTTATTTGGACAGGGCCATCTTGAGCCCGAAGCCGACCAGGCAAATGCCCGCCAACTTTTGCAGAAAACCCGTGAAACGAGGATTGGCGCGAATGCGTTCGGCCATGTGGTGCGTGATCAAGACCACGCCAAAGCAGTACAAAAAGCCCAACACGGCAATGGTCATGGCCATCACGGCAAATGTGACCCAGCCTTGGTGGTTCACCGGATCGATGAACTGCGGGAAAAATGCAAAGTAAAACATGATCGCCTTGGGGTTGAGCAAGGTGATGAACAGGGTTTCACGAAAGTAATGCCCGGGCGTGATCTGAATGCTGGGGCCCTCGCCCGGTTTGGCGGTGATCATTTTGTAGCCCAACCACGCCAAGTAAGCCGCACCCAGCCACTGCAAAGCCATGAACAAGGTCGGTTGGGTTTTGAGCAAAGCCGCCACACCCGCCACCGTGAGCCACAGCAAAATTTGATCCCCCACAAGCAACCCAAGGACCGATGCCAGACCGCCAGCCATGCCGCCTTTGCTGGCCGAACTGATCAAGGCCAAATTGCCGGGGCCGGGCAAGAACAGCAGCAACACAAAAGCCGCTGCAAAAGCACCGTAATCCGAGATACCAAACATGTGAGCGCCTTCAAAACAATACGCGAGTGTAAGTGATGCACCCTTGTTTGAGGCCTGGCACAGCATGTTTCACGTGAAACACCGCCGCCCCCAAGCCTCGCTCAGGTAACTTGCGGTGCCATCCAAACCATGCAGCGCTCCACATCCAAAAACGGAACAGTCAATGGTTCCACGTGAAACACTTGCACATCGGCGGGCAAAGCGTCTATTTCGGCCTGCGGGTGTTTGCCTTTCATGGCCATCCACACCCCGCCTTCGGCCAGCGCCATGCGCGACCAACTCACAAAATCAGGCAAAGAGGCAAACGCCCTGGAGCAAATCACAGTGTATGGATCGGCCAGGGACTCAACCCGTGCATGGATGCCGCGTAAATTAGGCAACCTCAAACTCACCGCCACCTGCTGCACAAACGCCGCCTTTTTGGCCACGGTGTCGACACAAGTCACCTGCAACTCGGGCATGCATATGGCCAGCACCACACCGGGCAAGCCGCCGCCTGAGCCCACGTCCAGCACCTTGATCGACTGGCCTTGCGTGTGCCGGGCCAAGGGTGCAACGGCCGTCAAACTGTCCAGCAGATGGTGCGTGAGCATCTCGGCTGGGTCGCGCAGCGCCGTCAGGTTATAAACCTTGTTCCATTTCTGAATCAGGGCGGCATAGTCCAGCAAGTGTTTGGTCTGCGTGTCCGTCAAAACCAGGCCCAAGGCCTCTACCCCCGAGCGCAAACCCGCTTCCAAATTCAGACTCATGCCTGTGCGCCTTCCTCGGCAGCTTGCATGAAGCCCTTGAACCCACCCTTCTTCAGGTGAATCAACAACAAGGACACACTGGCTGGCGTGATGCCAGAAATGCGCGAAGCCTGCCCCAAGGTTTCAGGCCTGTACTTGGCCAGCTTTTGGCGGGCCTCGATCGATAAGGCCGACACCTGCATATAGTCCAGTTGCTCGGGCAGACGCAAATGCTCATAAAACGCCGCCCGCTCAACCTCGCCTTTTTGGCGGTCGATGTAGCCAGAATACTTGGCTGCAATTTCAACTTGCTCAATCACCGGGGGGCTCAGCTCTCCCAGTGTTTCACGTGAAACGTCGGCCGTCGCCATGCGGCCTTCGTCCAGTGACATGAGCGCTTGGTAGGACACATTCGGTCGGCGCAACAAGTCAAACAGGTTGTGTTCATGTTCGATGGCTTTGCCCAGCACCCGCTCAGATTCGGCCGCTGGCAGGTTGCGTGGGTTCACCCAAATCGACTTCAGGCGCTCTGTTTCACGTGAAACAGCGTCGCGCTTTCTGCTGAAGGCATCCCAGCGGGCATCGTCCACCAGCCCCATCTGTCGCCCCACTTCGGTCAGGCGCGCATCGGCGTTGTCTTCGCGCAGCTGCAAGCGAAACTCGGCGCGGCTGGTGAACATGCGGTAAGGCTCGGTCACGCCCTGCGTCACCAAGTCATCAACCAAGACGCCCAGATAAGCTTGGTCTCGTGCAGGGGTCCAAGCGGCCTGGCCTCGGCACTGAAGGGCAGCGTTGATGCCGGCAAACAGGCCTTGTGCGGCCGCCTCTTCGTAACCGGTGGTACCGTTGATTTGGCCAGCAAAGAACAGGCCGTTGATTTGGCGCGTCTCAAAGCTGTTTTTCAGGGAGCGCGGGTCAAAGTAGTCGTATTCAATGGCGTAACCGGGGCGCAAGATGTGGCAGTTTTCAAGCCCCTTCATCGAGCGCACCAAGTCGTATTGGATGTCAAACGGCAAGCTGGTCGATATGCCGTTGGGGTAGTACTCGTGTGTGGTCAGGCCTTCGGGCTCCAGAAAAATCTGGTGGCTGTCCTTGTCGGCAAACCGGTTGACCTTGTCTTCCACGCTGGGGCAGTAACGCGGGCCCACGCCCTCGATCTTGCCGGTGAACATGGGGCTACGGTCAAAGCCGGATCGGATGATCTCGTGTGTGCGTTCGTTGGTGTGGGTGATCCAGCACGGCACCTGCTGCGGGTGCATGCCCGCGTTGCCCATAAAACTGAATACGGGCACGCCAGCGTCCGGGTTCATGCCGCCAGGCACACCGTCGCCGGGCTGCTCTGCGCATTGGCTGAAATCAATGGTCCGGCCATCCAAGCGCGGTGGTGTGCCCGTCTTCAGGCGTCCTTGCGGCAGCTTGAGTTCTTTCAAGCGTGCAGACAAGCTCAAAGCTGGAGGATCACCGGCCCTGCCTGCGGCATAGTTTTGCAAGCCCACATGGATCTTGCCGTCCAGAAAAGTGCCGGCCGTCAGCACCACGGTGCGCGAGCGGAACCGAATGCCGACCTGCGTGACCGCGCCCACCACCCGGTCGCCTTCGACCATCAGGTCG
>NZ_CALBEX010000041.1 GCF_937889215.1 uncultured Limnohabitans sp. | reverse complement strand
CCCCCCAAGACCGCAGCCATCAAACCCTTTAAGCCACCCACACCTGAGCAGATGAGGGTCACACAGTTAAAGGCCAACGTGGATCGCCAGAAAGAGGCCCTCAAGCGTGAGCGTGATACCCAAAAGCGCAAGCGAGAGGCCGAGCAGGCGCGCCGGGGGCAGGGTGGCTACTGATCAGGATCACTTTGCTGGCCTCAAGGCACTGGCCGAAATGTATGAAAACCGGCTGAAATCAGGGTATTTGCCCCGAAATATGGGTCGTTTTTGAAACCGCGGCCAGACGGATGACAGGCTATGCAGAATTACTTCTTGCCATCAAACCCAACCCTGCCGCCAAACACTGTCGTTTTGCAACTAACTCCAGGCAATGACTTGCGTGACCTTGGAAAAACGGCTTCGATTTCCACCGACACAAGCGGGTCAGTGGGCAAGTCAGGCTGATGGCCGCACCTTCCAAGGTGGCGCCTTTTGCCACAAAACTGGCCACGCTGAAGGTGGGCAAGATGTCCGGGGCCAGCAGGCGGTCTATGTCGGTTTGACTGGGGCTCAGGGTCACGGGCTGATGCGTAGGCAAACCCACTTCACGCTTTGCGCGCAGACAAAGCCCACAACGCCACGATGCCCACCAGCAGACCCCAAAAAGCAGCCCCCACCCCCGCAATGCTCAGGCCCGAAAGGGTCACCAAAAAAGTCAGCAAAGCTCCATCACGGTGGCCCTCGTCTTTCATGGCCGTGGACAAACTCGCCGCGATGGTGCTGACCAAGGCCAATCCCGCAACGGCCAACACCAGCGCCTTGGGAAAGGCGGCCAGCAAACTGACAATGGAAGCGCCGGCCAAACCCAAAAGAATATAAAAAAGTCCGGCCGCCGCCGAGGCGGTGTAACGCCGTGTGGGATCGGCATGGGCTTCACGGCCCATGCAAATGGCCGCTGTGATCGCGGCCAAATTTAGCGCATACCCGCCAAAAGGGGCCAATAGCAAAGTCACGCATCCGGTGGCTCCGATCACGGGCGAAATCGGCGTGTTGTAACCCGCGCTGCGCTGAGCTGCCACACCGGGCAAATTTTGCGATGCCATGGTCACGATGAAAAGCGGCAAGGCCACACTGACCATGGCGCCCCAACGCCACTCGGGCGAAACCCACACCGGTGTGGCCCAAGTCCAGACAATCTGTGCCGCATTCAATTGCCCCTGCAAGACCGCTACCGCTATGCCGACTGCCAGCACACAAGGCACGGCCCAACGGGAAAAAAACCGGCGACCCAACAAATACGAACCCGCCATGCAGAGAACCAAAACCGGCGCTTGACCGACCGCCCCCACAGCATCCAAAGCAAAACGGGCCAAAACCCCCGCCAGCAGTGCACTGGCCAAAGCCAAGGGAATGCGCGCCATCCACCGCTCAAACAGACCGCTGTAACCTACCCCCATGATGAGCAAAGCACTCACGATGAAGGCCCCCGTCGCCTCGGGCAGCGTCAAACCCTGCGTTACGGCCAACACCGCCGCACCGGGCGTTGACCAGGCCGTCAACACAGGTTGCCGGTACCAAAGGCTCAACACCAAGCTCGTGCCCCCCATGCCCAAACCCAGCGCCCACATCCAGGAGGCCGTTTGTGCTTCGTTGGCGCCCAAGGCCTGTGCGGCTGAGAAAACAATGGCCGCCGAGCTGGTAAACCCCACCAGAACAGCCACAAAGCCGGCAACCACCGTGGACAGGGACGCATCACTCAACCATTTTTTCAACACGGGTGTTTCCTCTCACAAGCCTTGTTTAGCACGATGGTTTTTTGTCCACGCACGCATCACACCCAACCCTGCCGCCAAACACTGTCGTTTTGCAGTTCACGCCACGCAATGATTT
>NZ_CALBEX010000040.1 GCF_937889215.1 uncultured Limnohabitans sp. | reverse complement strand
GCCCGTGGTACAGGCCCAGCATGTGCCGCGCAATCGCATACCAAGGGCAACCGTCTTCGGCAAAGGCGCGCTCCATGTAGGCCACCATGGCCTCTTCCACCGCCTCGCGGCTGGGCACGTCGTGGGTATCGCCATAAAACGCGGCGTCCCAAGTGCCCAAAAGCCAAGGGTTGTAATAGGCCTCGCGCCCGACCATCACGCCGTCGGCATGCTGCAGATGCTGCGCGATCTCATCGTTGGTCTTGATGCCGCCGTTCACGGCGATCAGCAGCCCCGGAAAGTCTTTCTTAAGCTGGTAGGCCAGCTCGTAGCGCAGCGGCGGGATTTCGCGGTTTTCTTTCGGGGACAGGCCATCGAGCCAGGCATTGCGGGCGTGCACGATGAACACCTTGCAACCGGCCTCGCTCACGGTGCCCACAAAGTCGCGCACAAAGTCGTAGCTTTCGATGCGGTCAATGCCAATGCGGTGCTTGACCGTCACCGGCACATCGACCACATCGAGCATGGCTTTCACGCCGTCGGCCACAGTGCGCGGCTCGTTCATCAAGCAAGCACCAAATGCGCCGCGCTGCACACGGTCACTGGGGCAGCCGCAGTTGAGGTTGATCTCGTCGTAGCCCCATTCCTGGCCCAGCTTGGCGGCATGGGCCAGATCGGCGGCGTCGCTGCCGCCCAATTGCAGAGCCACAAGGTGTTCTTCGGCATTGAAGCGCAAATGCCGCTGCACGCTGCCGTGGCGCAAAGCACCCGTGGTCACCATCTCGGTGTAAAGCAAGGTGTGGCGGGTCAACAGGCGGTGGAAAAATCGGCAATGCCGGTCAGTCCAGTCCATCATCGGGGCGACGCTCAGCCGCCATGGGCTCAGGGCTGGATGGCTATGGTCTTTCTTTTCTGAAATTGGCTGCATTGAGGGCATTTTTAAACATGAAGTGCGCAAGCATGGCGCACGAAGGCAAGATTTGGATCAACAGGTTTCAATCAACTTGAACACTCAGACCCTCGTATGCGCACCATTCTCGCAGCTCGATTGCCAGACATAGAGGGTGCGGCTGCGTCGGCATGGACTTCATCGATCTGCGACCATGGATACGGCAGATCAAGCCAGTAAATGGGCAGCGCAAATTTCCGCCAAGCCGCATCGTCGAACTTGCCCCAACACCCGGGGGGCTGCGGCCCAACGGGCCATCAAATGCGCAAAGGCGCGCCATAGCCGGTCAGCTCCAAATAGCCGTGGCCCAGCAATCGGTCAGCCTGCATCAAACTGACGGCCCCCTCCCAGTAAAAACCACCCGTGCTGGCGCGGGCATCCACCTCTTGCGCCAGCATCAGCGGCACGAGACGGAAGCTTTGGCCACCCACCACCAAATCCATGGGTATGGGGTAATCGATCAATGCCTTGGAGCGCCAGCTGCCACGGGCATGCCACGTCAACCCATTCCAAGCCTGGGTGGACAGACCCTCGCGATCACGCGCATCGACATGCGCGTAAAGTGGCTCTGATTTTTGGTTGCGAATTTGAAAAGCCATCAAGGTTCCGCCATCGAGCAAATTGATGCCCAACCAGTCCCAACCCACCGCTCCCGGCATCAACAATTGGCTGGACCACTCGTGGTCTAGCCACGCTTTGCCCTCAAGCTTTTGAGATTGCTGGCCCAATTGCATTTGGGCATTGACGCGCAAAGGCGCGCGGCTGTAATAGTGGCTCGCTTGCAAGGCCTCAGGACCTTTTTGCGACCAACCTTCTTGCCCACGCAAAATGACGGCTTGTTGGGTGCTGGCTTCAAACGACAGGGCAAAGCCCTCACCTGAAAAATGTCCCTCGTAGACTTCTGCAGCTGCGCGTTGCACACGGCGCAAGTGCCAGTCTTCGAACTGCAAGTCGGTGTCTGCCGTTTCAGCACGCAAGGCTGTGCCGCTGAGGCGCCCGGCACGATTGGCATGCAGAAAAACATCCTGCTTCGCCACCGACATCGCCGCATGCGCAAACAACAACTGAGTGGGTGCCAAACGGCTGGGGTTGTCGACGGCATGCTGGGTTCGGCTGCGAAAAAAAGTCAGCTGAAACCCGATCGCCGAAGGCCCTTGCCCCAGCCACCCGGTGAGATACCACCACTCGGTGCGGTAAGCGGGATGTGCGCCGTGGTCCCTTGGAAACACCAAACGCCTTGGCTTGACCGCTGGATAAAACGCCGCCTCAGTGGCCGCGAAGCTGGACGACCAAGGCGAGAGACCTGCCAACATCAAGGCAGCAGTTTTGATGGCGTGACGGCGAGGTGTCATGGGGTTTACCAATCCGCACGCAGGCTTTGGGCCAAACGCTGAGGATCAAGGCCTTGACGTGCCGCCCATCGCGCAGTCAGCACGCCGATCAACAACAACAAAAGACTGATCAGGGCCCATTGCCCCATGTCGAAATGGGTGTTCATGGTCCAGTGAAAAGACTCCGGGTTGACTTTGTGAATCAAGATCTGGCTCATCAACCCTCCCAACAAACTGGCCCACACGACGGCGATCAGCAACAACATGCCCACCTCCAAAGACACCAAGCGCCAACGGTCAGGCTCGGACATGCCCAAATGCGCCAGCAAACCAAACTCACGTCGGCGCAAAATCAGCTGCCCCGTCACCCCAGCGGCAACCGAGAACAATGCCACAAACAAGGCGGCCGCTTCGAGTGCGTAAGTCATCGCAAAACTGCGGTCGAAAATTTGGAGTGAAAGCTGACGCACATCGCTGGCACTGATCCATTTCAGGTGCGCCAACTCAGGCAATTGGGCTTGAATCTGCGCCATGACCATGGCGGGGTCAGCGCCCTTGGCCAACCACACCGAAACACCGGAGCGAGAGCGGTCACCGGTGAGTCGCTCATAGTCGGCCGTGGCCATCACCACCGTCCCGTGTTGTCGACCGTAATCACGGAACAAGCCACCCACCCACACCGTTTGCTGGCCTTGCGCATTCAACGGCAACAAGGCTTCTTGGCCTGCGCGCCAGCCATACAAGTCGGCCATCGCCTCGGAGCCAAACACCACCAAGCTGTCC
>NZ_CALBEX010000039.1 GCF_937889215.1 uncultured Limnohabitans sp. | reverse complement strand
AGGCCTGGCATCGCGTAGTTTTCGTTGAGCAAGGTGATGTAATAAAACACGTTGTCTTGCTTCTCGACCATGCGCTTCAAGCCATGGTGCAGGATGACACCCACTTCGTGTGCGAAGGTGGGGTCATACGACACGCAGTTGGGGATGGTGTTGGCCATGATGTGGCTGTGACCGTCTTCGTGCTGCAAGCCTTCACCGTTCAAGGTGGTACGGCCCGAAGTGCCGCCCAGCAAGAAGCCGCGCGCTTGCATGTCGCCCGCCGCCCAGGCCAAGTCGCCAATGCGTTGGAAGCCGAACATGGAGTAGTACACATAGAACGGGATCATGATCCGGTTGGATGTGCTGTAGCTGGTGGCCGCAGCGATCCAGCTCGACATGCCGCCGGCTTCGTTGATGCCCTCTTGCAGGATCTGTCCAGCTTTGTCTTCTTTGTAGTACATGACCTGGTCTTTGTCGACCGGGGTGTACTGCTGACCTGCAGGGTTGTAAATACCGATCTGGCGGAACAGGCCTTCCATACCAAAGGTGCGGGCTTCGTCCACCAAAATCGGCACAACGCGTGGGCCCAAGGCCTGGTCGCGCAGCAGCTGCGTCAAAAAGCGCACATAAGCCTGGGTGGTGGAGATTTCACGGCCTTCGGCGGTGGGCTCCATCACGGCCTTGAAAGTTTCCAAAGAAGGCACAGTGAAGCTCTCTTCGGCCTTGGCGCGGCGCTTGGGCAGATAGCCACCCAAGGCCTGACGGCGCTCGTGCAGGTAACGCATTTCCGGCGTGTCTTCTGCAGGCTTGTAAAAAGGAATGTTGGCCAGCTCGCTGTCGGGGATCGGAATGTTGAAGCGGTCGCGCATGTACTTGATGTCGTCGTCCGTGAGCTTCTTGGTCTGGTGAACGGTGTTCTTGCCCTCACCGGCCTTGCCCATGCCAAAACCCTTGACGGTCTTGATGAGCAGCACGGTGGGCTGACCTTTGGTGTTGACCGCCTGGTGGTAAGCGGCGTAGACCTTTTGTGGGTCATGACCACCACGCTTGAGGTTCCAGATGTCGTTGTCCGACAGGTGCGACACCATTTCCAGCGTGCGCGGATCGCGGCCAAAGAAATGCTTGCGCACATAAGCGCCGTCATTCGCTTTAAAGGCCTGGTAGTCACCGTCCAGCGTGTCCATCATCAACTTGCGCAGGGCACCGTCTTTGTCGCGGGCCAACAGGCTGTCCCACTCGCTGCCCCAGAGCAGCTTGATCACGTTCCAGCCGGAACCACGGAACTCGCCTTCGAGTTCTTGCACGATCTTGCCGTTGCCGCGCACCGGGCCATCGAGGCGCTGCAAGTTGCAGTTGACGACAAAAATCAGGTTGTCCAGGTTCTCGCGCGCGGCCAAGCCAATCGCGCCCAGCGATTCGACCTCGTCCATCTCGCCGTCACCGCAGAACACCCAGACCTTGCGGTTTTCGGTGTTGGCAATGCCACGGGCGTGCAAGTACTTCAAAAAGCGGGCTTGGTAGATGGCCATCAATGGGCCCAAACCCATCGACACGGTGGGGAACTGCCAGAACTCGGGCATGAGTTTGGGGTGCGGGTAACTGGAGAGTCCTTTGCCGTCCACTTCCTGGCGGAAATTGAGCAGCTGCTCTTCGGTCAATCGACCTTCCAGATAAGCGCGGGCGTACACGCCTGGCGACACATGGCCCTGTATGTACAAGCAATCACCGCCGTGGTTTTCGTTCTCGGCGTGCCAAAAATGGTTGAAACCGGCACCGAACATGTGGGCCAAGGAGGCAAACGAGCCAATGTGACCGCCCAAATCACCACCATCGGCGGGGTTATGGCGGTTGGCCTTGACCACCATGGCCATGGCGTTCCAGCGCATGTAGGCCCGCAGGCGCTCTTCGATCTCGATGTTGCCGGGGCAGCGGGCCTCTTCGTTGGGCTCAATGCTGTTCACATAACTTGTGGTGGCCGAAAACGGCAAGTCGATGCTGTGCTGACGCGCTTCTTCAAGCAACTCTTCCAACAAAAAGTGTGCCCGCTCTGGGCCAGCTTTTTCAATCACGGCGGACAAGGCGTCCATCCATTCACGGGTCTCCTGGGTGTCCAGATCCCGCTCTGGCTGCTGAGGTGTTGCCGCTGTCATGCTTGTCTCCTGTCGGTGTTGTTCAAATAGGTGGGCGGAATTTTCACATATTTCGCATCAAATTTCAAATTGTGCGCACACATTTCGCATTGCAAAATTTAATGGGTTTTTTTCACCCACAGCTTTTGTCTCTGGCGCTTCGCCCCGGGGCAAGGTCACCTAAACTCGGTCCATGGAATTGAACAAAGCAGCGTCGGTGGTGAAAAAGGTGGGGCCATGGGTTTGGTGGCGTACCTGGTGGCGGCGCCAATCACCCAACCGACAAGACCGTTTTGCCAACTTGGCCCCCGTGGCGGCAGTGGTCTTGTTTTTGGCGGCCATTGCTACGGCATTTTGGTATCTGCGCGTGGAAGAAATGGAGCGCGAGCAAGAAGCCATCAAAAGAGATGTGGAATACGCGCAGCAGCGACTGCGCCTGCGTTTGCTGGAGCGCCAGGAGCAAGTCATGCGACTGGCCCGAGATGTGTCCAACAAAGACGTTCGAAAGGACCAGTTTTTGTTGCGTGCCGAAGCCTTGGTTCAGCAATACCCCGAATTTTTGTCGCTGACTTGGATCGATGACCGCCGGCGCATCATGGCCAACCAAAGCGTCTCCAGCATGTCCCAGAGCAAACAACTGCGCGCTGGGTCGGTCTTGCAAATTGGGGGCACCGAAAGCCATTTCAGCTTGGCTCGGGACTTGATGCAGCCCATTTACGGCCAGATGGACACCGAGGCCGAGCGCGACAGCCAGATGAGCGTGTTGCAACTGCACACCCCACTAAGCACCAACCAAGGGCGTTTCAGCGGCGTGATCCTCGCGGAATACAGCATGGAAGGTTTGTTGCGCTACGGCATTCCGACCGAAGTGCTGGCCAAATATGCCGTGGCCCTGCAAGACGGCAACAACCGCTTGCTGGCCGGACAAACCATTCCCGAGCGCACCGCCCTTTGGAGCCTGTTGCCCGGCAGCGGCAACAAATACAACGACTACCAGGTCCCGGTTTCACCCGTGGGCAACGACTTGGTGCTGCGTGCGCAGGCCTGGCGCACCTCTCAAGGGCTGGTGGGCAGCGGTTTGTTCTGGCTGGTCACCGTGCTCAGTGCCATGACCGCTTGGATGCTGATTGGCAACTGGCGACACACACGCCGACGGCTGCAGGCCCAAAAAGCGCTGGTGGCCGAGACCAATTTCCGTCGGGCCATGGAAAACTCCATGCTCACCGGCATGCGCGCACTCGATTTGCGTGGGCGCATCACGTATGTCAACCCTGCTTTTTGCCAAATGACAGGCTGGCAAGAGGCCGACTTGGTGGGGGCGGTGGCGCCCTTTCCCTATTGGCCCGACCAAGACCGCGAATTGCTGATGCGGCGGCTGGAAGAAGAAATCAGCGGGCAGCACTCGGCGGGCGGCTTCCAGGTGAGGGTCAAACGCAAGAACGGCCAGTTGTTTGACGCCCGGATGTACGTCTCGCCCCTGATCGATGCCACAGGCCACCAAACGGGCTGGATGACCTCGATGACCGACATCACCGAACCCAACCGCATTCGCGAACAGTTGGCCAGCGCCCATGAGCGCTTCACCATCGTGCTGGAGGCTTTGGACGCTTCGGTCTCTGTGGCACCGCTGGGCAGCGAAGAGCTGTTGTTTGCCAACAAACTGTACCGGCTGTGGTTTGACCAAACCACCGAAGGCCACCTGCGCTTGGTGCAGCAAGCCGGGGCTTACAGCGGCGAAAAAGCCTCAGACGACGTGGACGACATGGCCGGCTTGCCCACCGAGAGCCTGACCGTCGCCAGATCCGAAAATGCGGAAATCTATGTGGCCGAACTGGGCAAATGGCTGGAAGTGCGCTCGCGTTACATCAATTGGGCCGACGGGCGCTTGGCCCAAATGGTGATCGCCAGCGACATCACGCCACGCAGGCAAGCAGAAGAGCTGGCCGCCCAACAAGCCGAGCGTGCTCAAAACGCGAGCCGGTTGATCACCATGGGCGAGATGGCTTCGAGCGTGGCCCACGAGCTGAACCAACCGCTCACTGCCATCAGCAACTACTGCAGCGGCATGGTCTCGCGCATCCAGTCCAAACAGATCCAAGAAGAAGACCTCTTGTTTGCGCTGGACAAAACAGCACGTCAGGCTCAGCGTGCCGGGCAGATCATTTTGCGCATCCGCAGCTTCGTCAAACGCAGTGAGCCCAACCGCACGCTGTCTGATGTGTCGGCCATGGTCAGCGAATCGCTGGAACTGGCCGAGATCGAAATGCGCAGACGCCATGTGCGCCTGAGCCACTACATGGCGGCCCGCCTGCCACAATTGCTGGTCGACCCGATCCTGATCGAGC
>NZ_CALBEX010000038.1 GCF_937889215.1 uncultured Limnohabitans sp. | reverse complement strand
CGCGCTCGTTGTGCTTGTTGATGGCGTCGATCAGCGCTGCCGCATTGGCCGACGAGTTGCCTTGCAACACGACCTGCGCGCCGTCGTCGATGGCCGATTTGAGGGCCGACAAAGCCTCTTCGCTTTGGCCTTTGCTGTCGTAGCGCGCCAGCGCCATGGGGCGCATGCCCTGCGCGGTCTGGACGCCGCCGCGGGCATTGACCCGCTCCACGGCCCAGGCGATGTTGCGCACCACCGCCTCGCCCGTATTGGCAAAGGGGCCGCTCAGGCCCTCGATCAGCGCCAAGCGAATGGGCGCGGGAGACTGCGCGTATGCAGTGGCCCCACACAGGGCAAAGGCCCAGATCACCCAAGCGCGTCGTGAGAAAAGAGACAGTGAAACCATAAACAGTGTGACGCAAGGCCGAAACCCGTGGCGCGCAAGCAAAGGGCCGAAGTTTAACGAGCCAAGGCACACGCCGTCGGGTTAACCCGCATTAAAAAAGGACTTGCGCAGGGGATTCAAGCGCTGGCCAGTTCGTGCAAGGGCCACCGGGGCTTCACATCGAAGCTGTAACGCGCTTCGGCCGTTTGCGCGCCGGATTGCAAGCGCATGGCTGCGGCCATCGCGATCATGGCGCCGTTGTCGGTGCACAGGTGCAACTCGGGGTAATGCACGCGCACATGGGCTTTGGCGCAGGCGGCGTTGAGCTGGGCGCGCAGCTCGCGGTTGGCCCCCACGCCCCCGGCCACCACCAGGCGTTTCATGCCACTGGTCTTGAGCGCAGCCATCGATTTCTTGACCAGCACTTCCACAATGGCGGCTTGGGTCGATGCGGCCAGGTCGGCCCGCTCAGGCGCGCCTTCGGTGTGGGCGGCAGGGCCAATCTTTTGACTTTGGGTGAGCACTGCGGTTTTGAGCCCGGCAAAAGAAAAGTCCAAATCGCCGCTGTGCAGCAAAGGCCTGGGCAACTTGTAGGCGCTTGGGTTGCCCTGCTCGGCCAGGCGCGACAGGCCAGGGCCGCCGGGGTAAGGCAGGCCCATGAGCTTGGCCGATTTGTCAAAGGCTTCGCCTGCGGCGTCGTCAATGGTTTCGCCCAACAAATCATAGCGGCCCACACCATCGACGCGCATGAGCTGGGTGTGGCCACCCGACACCAGCAAAGCAATGAACGGGAATTCAGGCGGATCGGCACTCAAAAACGGCGAAAGCAAATGGCCTTCCAGATGGTGAACACCCAGCACCGGCTTGCCCAGAGCTGCCGCCAAAGCACACGCCACGCCCGAACCCACCAGCAAAGCACCAGCCAACCCCGGGCCACGCGTGTAGGCGACCACATCGATGTCGGCCAATGTGGCCCCGGCCTCGGCCAGCACCTGGCGCGTGAGCGGCAACACCCTTCGGATGTGGTCACGGCTGGCCAGCTCGGGCACCACCCCGCCATAGGCCTGGTGCATCTCGATCTGGCTGTAAAGCGCGTGCGACAACAAGCGTGGCATGGCGCTGCCCGTGGTTTTCACCAAGGCCACACCGGTTTCGTCGCAGGAAGATTCGATACCCAAAATTTGCATAACAGGTAGTTTAAGCGGGGCATGCAGGGGCGGCCAGCGCTTGGCCATAATCGCTGCACACTTATGACACGCCAAGACTGGCCAAACAATGGCGGACCAGCGCCCACCCTACCCCAACCAAAAACATGACCACACTGCGCCTCATTTCCTCCATGGCCACCAAACCCCTGCTCGCCGATTTGGTGGCGCTGTACCACGCTCAAGCTCCTGACGTACAGGTGCAGATCGAGTCGGTTGGCGGGGTGGATGCGGCCAAGCGGGTCCAAGCGGGCGAAGCCTTTGACGGCGTGGTGCTGGCCAGCAACGCCATCGACACCTTGATGGCTGACGGCAAGCTGCTCACGGGCAGCCGGGTCGATTTGGTGCGCTCGGGCGTGGCAGTGGCTGTGCCTGCAGGGCTGACGCCGCCCGACATTTCGACCGAAGAAGCGCTGAAGGCGGCCATTTTGAGCGCCCGCAGCCTGGGTTACTCCACCGGGCCCAGCGGCGTGCAACTGGCCAAGCTGTTCGATCGCTGGGGCATCACCGAGCGCATCCAGGACCGCATCGTGCAAGCCCAACCGGGTGTGCCCGTGGGGGCCCTGGTGGCGCAAGGTGAGGTGACCTTGGGGTTTCAGCAATTGAGCGAAATGCGTGGTGTGGCCGGCATCACCGTGCTCGGTCCCCTGCCAGATGCGGTACAGATCACCACCACCTTTTCGGCAGGGGTGAGCAGCACCAGCCAGCAGCCCGACGCCATGCGCAACCTGTTGGCATTTTGGGCATCGCCTGCCTGCAGCCCCTTGAAACTGCAGCACGGCATGCACGCCGCCTGACGGGCTCACCCCCACCACACGGCAGCCTCAGGCCACCGTGGGTGTTGGTGGGTTGTTGGTGCGTCATTTGACATATGCCAAATATGTATTTGTAGACGCCGGCTGCCGATCAGAAAATGGGACAACCGCTATTTTCTGATTCGACATGACCCCTCTTATTTCCCCCAGTTGCACACTCGTCGGTGCGGGCCCTGGCGACCCGGAGTTGCTCACGCTCAAGGCCGTTCGGGCCATCGCCAGCGCCACCGTCATTTTGGTGGACGACCTGGTCAATGAAGCGGTGCTCGAACACGCCTCCCCCAGCGCCCGCATCATCCATGTCGGCAAACGAGGCGGATGCGCCAGCACACCGCAGGCTTTCATCGACAAACTCATGATCACCGCCGTGCAAGCAGGCGAGCGTGTGGTGCGCCTCAAGGGCGGCGATCCGTTCATCTTTGGCCGCGGCGGTGAAGAAGTCGAACACCTGCGCGCCGCCGGCATCGACGTGGCGGTGGTCAATGGCATCACCTCGGGGCTGGCGGGCCTGAGCAGCCTGGGCGCACCACTGACGCACCGCGAGCACGCGCATGGCGTGGTGTTCGTCACCGGCCACGCCAAGCCCGGCGACAGCGGCACCGATTGGCCTCTGCTGGCCCGCACCGCCCAGCAGGCCAAGCTGACCCTGGTGATCTACATGGGCGTGCGCAGCCTGACGCACATCCATAAAGGTTTGCTGCAGGGCTTGCCCGCCCACACGCCCGTGGCCATCGTCCAGCACGCCAGCTTGCCGGAACAACGGCAAGCCCTGACCACCTTGGGTGATCTGCCGAACACCATGGCGCGTGAAGCCCTGCAAAGCCCCAGCATCATCGTGGTGGGTGATGTGGTGCAAGGCGCTCGGGCGTGGACCGACGCACAGCGCACCCCATTGCCCAACAACTTGACCACCGCTTTGCAAGCCTGAAAACTCGGACGTATTACAAAATCCAACACCTTGCACCGGTCAAAACAGAATCGAGGCCATGCAACCGTTAGACTTTTCCGCGCGGTACTTTTCACCGCGAGCAAGGGAAACATACATGGGACTTTTTGATTCAATCGCCGGCCAAGTGGCACAACAAGCCATCTCGGCCATGTCGGGCAAAAACGGCGTCGATGGCAACAACATGATGCAAATGCTGAGTGGCTTGCTGAGCAACCCAGAAATTGGCGGCATCAGCGGCCTGGTCAGCGCCTTCCAAAAAAACGGGCTCGGTGATGTGGTGGCCTCATGGATTTCGAACAACACCAACTTGCCCATTTCGGCCGAACAAATCCAGTCCGTGCTGGGTCAAGGCCCGTTGCAGGATGTGGCCAGCAAAATGGGGCTGTCTGCAGGCGATGTGGCCTCTACATTGTCAGAGCGCCTGCCCGGCCTGGTGGACCAGCTCACCCCCAATGGCCAGCTGCCCAGCGGCGACTTGATGGCGCAGGGCTTGGGGATGCTCAAGGGCTTCACGAAGTCCTGAGCGGCTGCCAAAGAACAATCACAACGCCCTTCGGGGCGGTTTTTTCGTCCCGCGCCCACTACACTCTGGCCCCATGAATACATGGGATGTGGTGATCGTGGGTGCCGGGGCTGCCGGTTTGTTTTGCGCGGGCTTGGCAGGCCAGCGCGGACTGAAGGTGCTGGTCATCGACCACAGCGACAAAATCGCTGAAAAAATCCGCATTTCTGGCGGCGGTCGCTGCAACTTCACCAACCGGTTGCTCGACGCCTCGGCCCCGCAAAAGCACTTCATCAGCCAAAACCCGCACTTTTGCCGCTCAGCCCTGTCGCGCTACACGCCGCAAGACTTCATTGATCTGATGCAAAAGCACGGCATTGCTTTCCATGAAAAGCACAAAGGTCAGCTGTTTTGTGACCACTCGGCCGAAGACATCATCCGCATGCTGCTGGCCGAATGCGAAGCAGGCGGTGTAGACATCCGCACGGGCTGCAGCGTGAAATCAGTTGAAGCGCCCACCGCAGACCACACCCACTACACACTCGACACCAGCCATGGCACCTTGCAAACCACTTCGATGGTGGTGGCGTCAGGTGGCTTGTCGATCCCCAAAATCGGCGCAACGGACTGGGGCTACCGCATTGCCAGCCAGTTTGGCCTGCGCCTGGTGGAGCGACGCGCCGGCCTGGTGCCCTTGACCTTTGACGGCGATGCCTGGGCACCTTACGCCCAGTTGGCCGGGCTAGCCCTGCCCGTGGGCATCGAGACGGGCGAGAAAAAAAGCCGCATGCGCTTTGACGAAGACCTGTTGTTCACGCACCGGGGCTTGTCTGGGCCGGGTGTATTGCAAATTTCAAGCTATTGGCAAGAAGGCACCCCGATTCGCCTGAACCTGGCCCCCGAGGTGAATTTGCCCGAGCGCCTGCAAGAGGCCAAGCTGCGCTCCAAAAAACTGTTGGGCAACGAACTGGCCAGCTTGGTGCCCAGCCGATTGGCCGAAGCCTGGGTCAGCCAGGACCCAGCCTTGCAGCGCACTGCCGCCGAGGTGCCCGACAAGGCCCTGAACAAATTGGCCGAGGACCTGTCTAACTGGCAGCTGACACCCAATGGCAGCGAGGGCTACAAAAAAGCCGAAGTCACGCTGGGTGGGGTGGACACGCGCGATGTGTCCTCGCAAACCATGGAGTCCAAGCAAGCGGGCTTGTATTTCATTGGCGAGGTGATCGATGTGACCGGCTGGCTGGGCGGCTACAACTTCCAGTGGGCCTGGGCCAGCGCCCATGCCTGCGCGCTGGCCTTGGCAGAGCGCCGACAGAGCCACAATCTCCAGTGAAACCAGAAGGATTCGGGGCTATAATCTCAGGCTTTGCTGGC
>NZ_CALBEX010000037.1 GCF_937889215.1 uncultured Limnohabitans sp. | reverse complement strand
GGTCAAGATGGGCGCCACTCAGGCCGCCCCAGCGCCTGTGGCACCTGCAGCCCCCTGCGGAGGAAAGCAAATGATGACACTCACTTTGGGACACTTCCTGTCGCTTGGCGCGATGCTGTTTGCATTGGCCGTGATTGGTATCTTTTTGAACCGCAAGAACCTGATTGTTTTGCTCATGGCCATCGAGCTGATGCTGCTGGCAGTGAACATGAACTTTGTGGCCTTCTCACACTACCTGGGTGACATGCACGGCCAGGTGTTCGTTTTCTTCATCCTCACGGTGGCGGCGGCCGAATCGGCCATTGGCCTGGCCATCCTGGTGCTGTTGTTCCGCAACAAGAACAACATCAACGTGGACGAACTCAATTCGCTCAAGGGTTAATAAGAATATGAGTCAGACCCTCATCGCCAGCACATTGCTGGCCATTCCCCTGGCCCCACTGGCTGGCGCTTTGTTGGCCGGTATTTGGGGTACCCAATTCGGTGGCAACTGGATTGGCCGCCGCCTGTCCCACACCTTCACCATTTTGGGCGTGCTCGTGGCTTTTGTCCTGTCGGCCATGACGCTCATCAGCGTCATTGATGGCGCACGCTTCAACGACAGCATCTACACCTGGATGGTGGTGGGTGGCCTGAAGATGGAAGTCGGTTTCATGATCGACAGCCTCACAGCCATGATGATGTGTGTCGTCACCTTTGTATCGCTCATGGTGCACATCTACACCATCGGCTACATGGACGAGGACGAAGGTTACAACCGCTTTTTTGCCTACATCTCTTTGTTCACCTTTGCCATGCTGATGCTGGTGATGAGCAACAACTTGCTGCAGCTGTTCTTTGGCTGGGAAGCCGTGGGCTTGGTGTCGTATTTGCTGATCGGTTTTTGGTACAACAAACCGACCGCCATCTTCGCCAACATGAAAGCCTTTTTGGTCAACCGCGTGGGCGACTTTGGTTTCATCATCGGCATTGGCCTGATTGCGGCCTACGCCGACACGCTCAACTACACCGAACTGTTCGCAAAAGCCAACGAGTTGGCAACTATCAATTTTCCTTGGTACATCTTCGGCATGGACGCCATGCTGATCACGGTGATCTGCATCTGCCTTTTCATCGGTGCCATGGGCAAATCGGCGCAGTTCCCTCTGCACGTTTGGCTGCCTGATTCGATGGAAGGCCCCACGCCCATCTCGGCGCTGATTCACGCGGCCACCATGGTCACAGCCGGTATCTTCATGGTGGCGCGCATGTCGCCCCTGTTTGAGTTGTCCGATTCGGCCCTGAACTTCATGATGGTGATCGGCTCGATCACAGCGCTGTTCATGGGCTTCATGGGCATCATTCAAAACGACATCAAGCGCGTGGTGGCTTATTCCACTTTGTCGCAACTGGGCTACATGACTGTGGCGCTGGGCGCATCGGCTTACTCGGTGGCGGTGTTTCACCTGATGACGCACGCCTTCTTCAAGGCGCTGCTGTTCCTCGGTGCCGGCTCGGTCATCATGGGCATGCACCACAACCAGGACATCCGCTGGATGGGTGGTGTGCGCAAGTACATGCCCATCACTTGGATCACATCCTTGCTGGGGTCCTTGGCCCTGATCGGCACCCCTTTGTTCTCGGGTTTTTACTCCAAGGACAGCATCATCGAAGCCGTGCACCTGAGCACCTTGCCTGCGGCTGGTTTTGCCAACTTTACCGTGCTTGCGGGTGTGTTTGTCACGGCCTTCTATTCGTTCCGCATGTACTTCTTGGTCTTCCACGGACCAGAGCGTTACGACCAAAACCCGGACGCGCACCATGGCCATGACGACCACCATGGTCATGATGATCACGGCCATGACAAACCCCACGAGTCACCTTGGGTGGTGACGGTTCCGCTGGTCTTGCTGGCCATTCCCTCGGTGGTGATCGGCTACATGACGATTGGTCCCATGCTGTACGGCGACTTTTTCAAAGACGTGATCTTCATCGATGCCGTCAAGCATCCCGCCATGCAGCAGTTGGGTGAGTTGTTCCACGGCCCTGTGGCCATGGCTCTGCACGGCATGAGCATGGCCCCCTTCTGGTTGGCTTTGGCTGGCGTGGTGTCGGCTTGGTACATGTACCTGATCAACCCCAAAGTGCCGGCGTTCTTTGCCCGTGCTCTTCGTCCGCTGATCGTTGTCCTGGAGAACAAGTACTTCATGGACTGGATCAACGAGAACATCTTGGCCAAGGGCGCAAGAGGTTTGGGAAGCCTGTTGTGGCGAGTGGGTGACCGCGCCATCATTGACGGCTTCTTCGTCAACGGTTCCTGGAAAGTCGTGGGTTGGGTGTCTGGCGTCGTGCGCTTGTTCCAGTCGGGCTTCTTGTACCACTACGCCCTGGTCATGATTTTGGGTG
>NZ_CALBEX010000036.1 GCF_937889215.1 uncultured Limnohabitans sp. | reverse complement strand
ACCCCCTCAAGATAGCGTGTCTACCAATTTCACCACGACGGCTGGATGCAATTGACCGGCTTGCATGAGGTACACCTTGAGTGCATGTTGCTTGCTGGTCAGACTACGATTTTACTCTGAAAAAACCCCAATTCCCCTTATCAAAGTCGGAAAATTGTGCACAGCAGCAAAGTTGAAAGCCGCTTGTGCACGGGCATCATTTAGCAGGTACTGCGGGGGGTACGCTATTGTCTTGCGGTGCGGCAGGCTTGTTGCCTGGAATCTGCGCGGCGGTGCTGGTATCCACCGGGGCCGGTGCAGGTGCGGTCACGGCCGCGCCTTCCAAAACGCTGCCTGATGAAGCAGGTGTCAGGTTGCCAAAATAGGCCAGCGATAAAGTGCAAACAAAGAACACCGCAGCTAACACCGCCGTGGTACGCGACATGAAGTTGGCACCGCCTGTGGCACCAAACAAACTGCCAGAGCCGCCGCTGCCAAACGCAGCGCCCATGTCAGCACCTTTGCCGTGCTGGATCAAGATCAGGCCAATCATGGTCAGTGCGGACAATAACTGCACCACCAAAATCAAAGTCAACATCACGCTCATCAAAATTCTCCGAAAATCAAAAAAGAAAGGTCAAAAGCTCAACGCGAAGCGGCTTTCAACATGGTCAAAAAATCAGGGGCCTTGAGTGCAGCGCCACCGATCAAGCCGCCATCCACATCGGGCTGGTCCAGCAAGGTCGCCGCATTCGCCGCATTCATGCTGCCACCATACAAAATGGACACGCGATCGGCATGTGGGCTGGCCGCTTGCAATTGGGCGCGCAAGACGGCATGCACCGCCTGGGCTTGCTCGGGTTTGGCGGTCAGGCCTGTGCCAATGGCCCATACGGGTTCATAAGCCACCACGATTTCACTGATGCAATGGCCATTGACCTGGATCAACGCGGCCAATTGGCGCTTGACCACCGCTTCGGTTTCACCCGCTTCACGCTCAGCCAAGCTCTCACCCACGCAAACGATCGGGGTGATGCCCCCAGCCAATGCGCGCTGGGCCTTGAGCGCCACCAAGGCATCTGACTCCGAATGGTCCCGGCGACGCTCAGAATGGCCGAGGATGCAATAGCGCACACCAAAATCTTTCAGCATGCTCGCAGAGACTTCACCCGTGTAAGCGCCCGACTCATGCGGCGAAACATCTTGCGCCCCCAAAGCCAACTCAGAACCCGCCAGCAATGTCTGAAGCTGCGACAGATAAACCGAAGGCACGCACACTGCAGCATGGCAATAAACCTCGGCCATGCCCTGCAGCAGCTCAGCCACCAAAGATGCATTGGCCGCCAAGCTGCCATTCATCTTCCAGTTGCCGACCATCAATTTCTGACGCTTGCTCATCACCAAGTCACCACCAATTTGCCCACATGCTGGTTGGTTTCCATCAAAGCATGGGCTTGCGCCGCACCCGATGGCAAGCCGCCGCCCTCTTGCATAGCGCCGAACACACTGTGAATCACCGGCTTGATCTGGCCAGATTCGAGCCACGGCCAAACCTTGTCACGTAAAGATTGTGCAATCGCAGCCTTGAAGGCCACAGGACGCGGACGCAGTGTCGAGCCGGTGATCGTCAAACGGCGACGCAACACCAACCCGGCATTGAGCTCGCTTTTGATGCCGCCTTGCACGGCGATGATGACCAGACGACCGTCTTCGGCCAAGGCCTCGACTTCGCGTGCCACATAGTCACCCGCAACCATGTCCAAAATCACGTTCACACCCTTGCCGCCCGTCAGGCTCATGGCCTCGGCCACAAAGTCGGTGGTTTTGTAGTTGATGGCGTGGTCCGCGCCCAAGGCCAGACAAGCTTGGCACTTTTCATCGGACCCTGCCGTGGCAATCACGGTCGCACCGGCTGCTTTGGCCATTTGGATGGCGGTGACGCCAATGCCACTGGTGCCGCCCTGGATCAACAAGGTCTCACCTGCTTGCAAGCGTCCACGGTCAAACACATTGCTCCAAACCGTGAAAAAGGTCTCGGGCAGCGAAGCCGCTTCGGTGTCCGTCAGGCCCTTGGGCACGGGCAGACACTGAAGCACAGGGGCAACGCACCATTCTGCATAACCGCCACCGGCCACCAAGGCGCACACGCGGTCACCTACCGCCAACCCGGCCTCGGCCATGGCGGCGGCATCACCCGACACCACCACGCCCGCCACTTCGAGGCCCGGGATGTCCGACGCGCCCGGCGGAACCGGGTAATTGCCGGTGCGTTGCAGCACGTCGGGGCGGTTGATACCGCTGGCCGAAACGTGAATGAGCAACTCCCCTGCCCCAGCCACAGGCTCTGGACGCGTGCCAGGCACCAATACCGCTGGTGCGCCGTAGCTCTGAATTTCAATGACGTTCATGGTGAGTCCGTTTCAGGGGATCGGGTGATCGCTGACCACCCGAGACCAGGATTTAGCCCTGTGCGGGACGGTCCAACAAAGCCTTCATCGACAGCTTGATGCGGCCTTTTTCGTCGGTTTCCATGACCTTGACTTTGACGATCTGGCCTTCGCTCAGGTAGTCGGTGACCTTCTCAACGCGCTCGTGGGCGATCTGGCTGATGTGCAACAAACCGTCTTTGCCGGGCAACAAGTTGATCAATGCACCGAAGTCCAAAATCTTGGTGACGGGGCCTTCGTAGACCTTGCCGATTTCGACTTCAGCGGTGATCTGCTCGATGCGCTTCTTGGCAATGTCGGCCTTCTCGCCGTCGGTGGCCGCGATCGTGATCGTGCCGTCTTCGCCGATGTTGATTTGGCAACCGGTTTCTTCGGTCAGGGCACGGATGGTCGCGCCGCCTTTGCCGATCACGTCACGGATTTTCTCGGGATTGATCTTCATGGTGAAGAGCTTGGGCGCGAAGTCCGACACTTCGGTGTTGGCTGTGCTCATCGCCTCTTGCATCTTGCCCAGAATGTGCATACGGGCTTCTTTGGCTTGGGCCAAAGCGACTTGCATGATTTCTTTGGTGATGCCCTGGATCTTGATGTCCATCTGCAATGCAGTAATGCCGTTGGTGGTACCGGCCACTTTGAAGTCCATGTCACCCAGGTGGTCTTCGTCACCCAAGATGTCGGTCAACACCGCAAAGCGGTTGTCTTCCTTGATCAGGCCCATAGCGATACCGGCCACGTGGGCTTTCATCGGCACACCCGCGTCCATCATCGACAAGCAGCCGCCGCAGACCGAAGCCATGGACGAAGAACCGTTCGATTCGGTGATTTCGGACACCACACGCATGGTGTAGGGGAACTCTTCTTTGGTTGGCAACACAGCGGCCAAAGCACGCTTGGCCAAACGGCCGTGGCCGATTTCGCGGCGCTTGGTCGAGCCCATGCGGCCCACTTCGCCAGTGGCAAAGGGAGGCATGTTGTAGTGGAACATGAAGCGGTCTTCGAACTCGCCAGCCAGCGCGTCGATGCGCTGAGCATCGCGCTCTGTGCCCAAAGTGGTGACCACCAAAGCTTGGGTTTCGCCACGTGTGAACAGGGCCGAGCCGTGTGTGCGGGGCAGCACGCTGTTGCGGATTTCGATGGGGCGCACAGTGCGTGTGTCGCGGCCGTCGATGCGGGGCTCACCGGCCAAAATCTGGCTGCGCACGATGCGCGCTTCGATTTCGAACATCAGGCCGTCAAGCTTGACACCGTCAAAGGCGACGCCTTCTGCAGCCAAAGCGGCTTTGACCGAAGCGTAGGCGTCACGGCAAGCGTGTGTGCGGGCTTGCTTGTTGCGGATTTGGTAGGCGGCGCGCAGCTTTTCTTCGGCCAATGTGGCCAGCTTGGCTTCGAAAGCCAAATCGCGGGCAGGCGCTTGCCAGTCCCACACAGGCTTGCCGGCTTCACGCACCAACTCGTGGATGGCGTTGATGGCAATCGCCGACTGCGCGTGGCCGTACACCACACCACCCAGCATGATTTCTTCGGACAGTTGTTGGGCTTCGGATTCGACCATCAGCACAGCGGCTTCGGTACCGGCCACCACCAAATCCATCACGCTGTCTTTGCGCTGGGTCTGGCCGGGGTTCAGCACATACTCACCGTTGATGTAACCCACGCGGGCGGCACCGATGGGGCCGTTGAACGGAATGCCCGAGATGGACAAAGCGGCAGACACGGCGATCATCGCAGCGATGTCGGCGTCGACTTCAGGGTTCAAAGACACGGTGTGGATGACCACATGCACGTCGTTGTAAAAACCTTCGGGGAACAGAGGACGGATGGGGCGGTCGATCAGACGGCTGGTCAGGGTCTCGTGCTCGCTGGGCTTGGCTTCACGCTTGAAGAAGCTGCCGGGGATCTTGCCAGCGGCGTAGGTCTTCTCGATGTAATCGACGGTGAGCGGAAAGAAATCTTGACCGGCTTTGGCGATCTTGGAACCCACGACAGTGGCCAGCACCACAGTGCCTTCCATGTCGAGCAGCACAGCGCCGCCGGCTTGGCGAGCGACTTCGCCGGTTTCCATCTTGACCGTGTGCTGGCCCCACTGGAAGGTTTTGGTAACTTTATTGAAAATGGACATGTCCGGAACTCCTGAAAATAAAAGCGCATGAGGCTGCACTGTGGGCCCGGAAGTTGACGCTCTGAACTCGATGCCATTCCACAAGACCTTGCAAAACTTTGCTGTAAAGCCTTGTGGAATGACGCAGCGCGAGATCGCCCTGACAAATTCCGACTGAAAAAAGAATAAAGCGCCTGAGCTAGTGAACTAACTCAGGCGCTTTTCATCTGGAGGGACGATTACTTACGCAGGCCAAGCTTGGCAATCAGCGCAACGTAACGGTCAGCATCACGGGACTTGAGGTAGTCCAGCAGCTTGCGGCGACGGCTCACCATGCGCAGCAGACCGCGGCGACCGTGATGGTCTTTGGCGTGTGTTTTGAAGTGAGGTGTCAGCTCGTTGATACGGGCTGTTAGCAAAGCCACTTGGACTTCTGGAGACCCAGTGTCGTTGGCTGCACGTGCATTGGCCTTGACGACCTCTGCCTTGATTGAAGATGCAATCATGGTTTTTTCCTTGTTGTTTCGCTGGATTCTGAGGAATTTCAGCGGGTGAATGACTTGCGCCAGCGGCTGGAAAAGCCAATGGCGTGCGCTTTGCAAATCGCAAAACAGACTGATTATAGCCCAAGACACTGCGGCGCAGCACCCTTTTGGGGCCCGTTAAACATCCGGCCATCGCCCGGATTGCACCATGTGACACGACAGCACCCAAACCCTCCGCATAATTGCGCCAAGCCCGCCGCTGCCCTGCGCGGCTTCGACACAGTCCAAAGGTGCCAACATGTCTTCTGCCAAACCCCTGCGCGGTGTGCGCATTCTCAGCCTGGCTCTGAATTTGCCCGGCCCCGCTGCCCTGATGCGCTTAGCGCAAATGGGTGCCCGCTGCACCAAAGTTAACCCGCCTGCCGGGGACCCCATGCAGCACTACACACCCGATGGCTATGCTTTGCTGCACAAAGGCGTCGTCCATCGCACCCTGGACCTGAAAACAGAGCTTGGCCAAAAAACTTTGCACAAGTTGTTGTCCAGCACCGATGTCTTGCTCACCTCTTTCCGGCCTTCGGCCCTGGTCAAGCTGGGCTTGGGCTGGAGAACGCTGCACAAGCAATACCCTACGCTGAGTCTGATCGAGGTGGTGGGCGCTCCCGGTCCTTTGGCTGAGATTCCAGGCCACGACCTGACCTACCAAGCGGAAGTGGGTTTGGTCAACGGCATGGATTTGCCACCCAGCTTGTTTGCCGACATGGGCGGCGCCCTCATGGCCAGTGAGGCCTCGCTCAAGGCCGTGCTGTCACGCCAGACCAGCGGCCAGGGCTCGCGGCACGAGGTGGCCCTGTCGGAGGCCGCCGCCTGGTTGGCCTTGCCCCGCCAATTGCGCATGACCACCCCCGATGGCGCTGTGGGGGGTGCGCACGCGGGCTACCGCATTTACGCATGCAAAAATGGCCGTGTGGCTGTGGCCGCCTTGGAGCCGCACTTTGCGGCCAGCCTGTGCAAGGCCGCGGGCATCCCCCTGACCCATACGGTGAAAGACCTTTTCAAGCCCGAAACGCAGCAAGCGGTGGCCGCATTTTTGGCCAGTAAAACACGTCTTCAACTGGACAAACTGGCGGCGGACAAGGACATCCCCTTACTGACCTTGCCGAGATAATTCGACTTGGCTTGTCACTGCTTGGCCTGCCTCACGAGCCGAGGCCGATGCCACAAGGCCGCCTGCGCAGGGAGGTGGCCTTCGAAGCCCGATAAAATCGCGGGCTTATGACAAACCAACTCGACAAAAAATCCCAAGCCTGGTCGGCTCTTTTTTCTGAACCCATGAGCGAGTTGGTCAAGCGCTACACCGCCAGCGTGTTCTTTGACAAGCGCCTTTGGCAAGCCGACATCACCGGCAGCCTGGCCCACGCCGAGATGCTGGCCACGCAAAACATCATCGGCGCCAGCGACCTGGCCGACATCCAGCGCGGCATGGCGCAGATCACCCAAGAAATCGAATCCGGCGCTTTTGAGTGGAAGCTGGACCTGGAAGACGTGCATCTGAACATTGAAGCGCGCCTGACCCAATTGGTGGGCGACGCGGGCAAACGCCTGCACACCGGCCGCAGCCGCAACGACCAAGTCGCCACCGACGTGCGCCTGTGGTTACGCAGCGAGATGGACCTGATCATCGACTTGCTGGCCGACCTGCAAAAGTCGCTGGTCGATGTGGCCGAGCAAAACGTCGAGGTCATCATGCCCGGCTTTACCCACTTGCAAGTGGCCCAGCCTGTAAGCTTTGCGCACCACCTGCTGGCTTATGTGGAGATGTTCAGTCGGGATGCCGAGCGCTTTACTGATGTGCGCCGCCGCACCAACCGCCTGCCGCTGGGCTCTGCAGCCTTGGCGGGCACCACTTACCCGCTGGACCGCGAGCGCGTGGCGCGCACGCTGGGCATGGTCAATGAAAACGGCCAAGCACAGGTATGCCAAAACAGCTTGGACGGCGTGAGCGACCGCGACTTTGCCATCGAATTCACCGCCGCCGCTTCTCTTTGTATGGTGCACATCAGCCGTTTCAGTGAAGAGTTGGTTTTGTGGATGAGCCAGAACTTTGGCTTTGTGCGCATCGCTGACCGCTTCACCACCGGCTCGTCGATCATGCCGCAGAAGAAAAACCCTGATGTGCCCGAGCTGGCTCGCGGCAAGACCGGCCGGGTGGTCGGCCATTTGATGGGCCTGATCACCTTGATGAAGGGCCAGCCCCTGGCCTACAACAAGGACAACCAGGAAGACAAAGAGCCGTTGTTTGACACAGTGGACACGCTCAAAGACACGCTGCGCATCTTCAGCGAAATGGTGGGCGGCCAGGTCAACCCCGCCACGGGCCAGAAAGAAGGCGGCATCAATGTGAATGCCGCAGCCATGGAATCCGCCGTTAAAAAGGGCTACGCCACCGCCACCGACTTGGCCGACTATTTGGTCAAAAAAGGCCTGCCGTTCCGCGACGCTCATGAAGTGGTGGCGCACGCCGTCAAGACCGCACAGGGCCTGGGCGTGGACTTGTCAGAGTTGCCACTGGAGACGCTGCAAAAGTTCGACAGCCGCATTGAAACCGATGTGTTCGGGCCGCTCAGCCTGCAAGGCTCGCTGAACGCCCGCAACACCTTGGGCGGCACCGCGCCTGAGCAAGTGCGCCGACAGATCGCACGCCATCGAAGCCGCTTGGGCTGAGGCGGCCTATTTTTTCTGCACCGGATTGGCCAGCAGCAAGTTGGCTGGATAGGCCCGCATGAACTCGCGGGCTTTGTCGATGGGGGCGTTTAGCCAGGCGCCATAAGCGCCTTCGTTCAAGATGGCCGGCATGCGTTTTTCGTTGCCGTTTTGACCATAGCGGTTCATCAGGGCGTGGCTGTTGGCGTTCACCGTGAGCAAGGTGAAACTGACGATTTCTTCTTCGCCTTGCGTCCAGCGCTCCCACAAGCCCGCCACCCCCATCGGCTTGCCATCGACCCGTGCAATGCGTGTCGGCACCGCCTTGCCGCTGCGCCAGTCGTCTTCTAAAAACGCTTGCATTGGAATGATGCAACGCTGCGCATTCAGCCACGTCTCTCGCGTGGGCGTCGCGGTGCTCATGGTTTCGTAGCGTGTCACCGCGA
>NZ_CALBEX010000035.1 GCF_937889215.1 uncultured Limnohabitans sp. | reverse complement strand
CGTGGACCGGGGCATGACCATCACCGATGTGAAACTGCTGGAAAAGCACGGGGGCAAATCGGGGAGTTTTGTGGCAGCAGCCTGATTTGCGTTCGAGCCCCGCACGGCTGGCCCACTTGGCACCAACAACCATGACGGCCTTGCATTTACCCACGGCCTATTTCATCGCCGGCATTTTGTATCTGATGGTGCCGGCGGCTGTGTGGGTGACGCTGCCCAAACAACACGCGCCCAACAACACGCTGTGATGCCTGGGCGCTGTGGCTTGCGGTCTGAGTCTGGTTTTGTCGGGTTAACGTGACCCATGGCCCCCACGGGCGGTGCCGTGGTCATGCGGCAATGACCCGGCGGGGGCCGCAGCCCCGGTTTTTCTGGGCTGATGCCTGTTTTTTAGATGCCTCGTCAATCTGGCTCAGCACCTTGCAGCACACGCCTTACCACTTCGGCGTTGAAGCCTCGGGTGATCAAGAACCGCATTTGCTTGACCTTGGCTTGAGGGTCTTGCGCCGGCGTACCAAATTTTTTGCGCCAGACTTCTTGCGCACGGCTGAACTCAGTTTCCTTGAGGCTGGCCATGGCCTCGGCCACCGCCTGGCCCGACAAGCCCTTGGAAGCCAGTTCTTGTTTGACACGGGCTGCCCCCAGTTTGCTGGCGCGGCGGTTGACCAGGGAGTCCACTGCACGGCTATCGTTGATGAAGTCCCGGACTTGCAACTCATCGAGGGCTTTGGCCAGCTCGCCGGGCACGTCTTCGTGGGCGACCAGCTTGCGCTCGAGCTCAGCGCGTGAATGTTCACGCTGGCTCAAAAGCCGCAAGGCGCGGCCTTTGAGCGTGGGCTGAATACCGGGCTTGTTCATGCTCAGTCTGCCTTGACTTCGGCAATCGCCGATTCGAGCAAACGGATACCCAGCGATTCGCGGACCTTGTTTTCGATCTCGCGGGCCAAAGCCGGGTTCTCGCGCAAAAACTCACGCGCGTTGTCACGGCCTTGGCCGATCTTCTCCCCCTGGTAGGCGTACCAAGCGCCCGATTTGTCGACAATCTTGGCGGTCACGCCCATGTCGATGACCTCGCCCTCGCGGCTGATGCCTTCTCCAAACAGGATGTCAAACTCGGCCGTCTTGAAGGGTGGGGCCACTTTGTTTTTGACTACTTTGACCTTGGTCTCGTTGCCGATGGCCTCGTCGCCCTTTTTGATGGTGCCGGTGCGGCGGATGTCGAGGCGGACCGACGCGTAAAACTTGAGCGCGTTGCCGCCGGTGGTGGTCTCGGGGCTGCCGAACATGACGCCGATCTTCATGCGGATCTGGTTGATGAAGATGACGGTGCAATTGGTCTTTTTGATGGTGGCGGTCAGCTTGCGCAAGGCCTGGCTCATCAAACGCGCTTGCAAACCGGGCAGGCTGTCGCCCATGTCGCCTTCGATTTCGGCCTTGGGCGTGAGGGCCGCCACCGAGTCAATGACGACCAAGTCGACCGCGCCGGAGCGCACCAAGCTGTCCACGATTTCCAGCGCTTGCTCGCCGGTATCAGGTTGGCTGACCAACAGCTCTTGCAGGTTCACACCCAGGTTTTGAGCGTATTGCACGTCCAGAGCGTGCTCCGCGTCGACAAAAGCGCAGGTGCCGCCCAAGCGCTGCATTTCGGAGATGACTTGCAGCGTGAGGGTGGTTTTGCCCGATGACTCAGGGCCGTAGATTTCGATCACGCGGCCACGGGGCAGGCCGCCCACCCCCAGCGCGATGTCCAGGCCCAAAGAGCCGGTGGACACCACCTGAATGTCAGCGATCACTTCGCCTTCGCCAAGACGCATGATGGTGCCTTTGCCGAATTGTTTTTCAATCTGGGCCAGGGCGGCTTGCAGGGCTTTGGACTTTTCGCTGTTGTCGTCGCTCATGGAAATCTCCTTGAATATCAATGGGTTGGGGCACCGGGCTCAACACCGATGTGCTGTTTACTGGATGCGTGAACAGTACTGTAAGCGAACTGTACAAACCTTGAAAGCGAATTTTTGGTCAGTTTGCCTTATCATATGTTCATGCCAGAAAACACCCACTCAAACCGCCCAACTGACCTCTTTTTGCAGGATGACCGCTGGCGAGAAACCCATCTGGGCCGCTTGCTGGGGCATGCGATGCGGCGCTTTGACGAGCGCGTGCTGCACCTGATGGCGGGCAACGAGGGGGTGCCACTGGCGCTGGCCAATCTGGCCGCGCGTGACCAAATCAGCGCCGCGCATGTGCACATCACGCGGCATCTGGCCTTGGGTGGCTCGCGCCTGACCGATCTGGCCCGCGCCGCAGGCATGAGCAAGCAGGCCATGGGCGATCTGGTGGACCAATGCAACGCCTGGGGTCTGGTGCAACGCGAAGCCGACACGCTGGACGCCCGTGCCCGGCGGGTGGTGTTCACGCCCGTGGGCCTGGCCTGGCTGCAAGCTTTCAAGGACGCCGTGGCCCAGGCCGAGGCCGAGTTTCGCGAAGCTGTGGGCAAAGATGTGGCCACCGTGGTGGCCTTGGGGCTCGAGGCCTATGCCGCTTGATTGAAAGCCGCCCCCAACAACCGCGCTTCACAACCCAAGCAGCCCATCGCGAAGCGACATGCCTATCAGCCGCACAGCGCACCCACAACGCCTGGCCTGAGCGCGCTCAACGGCCATGCGGGTCAACCCGAACCGTCCAAGCCTGACACTAAAATCATCACGTCTGGCCAACCACTGAGCCCCACCCCAAAACAAAAGGAGACAGTCATGCGTATTCTGATAGCCGAAGATGACCAAGTTCTCGCAGACGGTTTGCTGCGCACCTTGCGCAGCGCAGGTGCGGCTGTGGACCATGTGGCCAGCGGCAACGAGGCCGATGCGGCCCTCATGACCAACAACGAATTTGACTTGCTGATCCTGGACTTGGGCCTGCCCAAGATGCACGGACTCGAAGTGCTCAAGCGTTTGCGCGCCAGGGGGTCGGTGCTGCCCGTGCTCATCCTCACGGCCGCCGACAGCGTAGAAGATCGCGTCAAAGGCCTGGACTACGGTGCGGACGACTACATGGCCAAGCCGTTCAGCCTGCAAGAGCTTGAAGCCCGCGTGCGCGCCCTCACGCGCCGGGGCATGGGAGGTGCGACCTCACAGATCAAACACGGACCGCTGATCTACGACCAATCCGGACGCGTGGCCACCATCGATGGCAAGATGGTCGAGCTGTCAGCCCGTGAGCTGGGTCTTCTGGAGGTGTTGCTGCAGCGCGCTGGCCGCTTGGTCAGCAAAGACCAGTTGGTCGAGCGCCTGTGCGAGTGGGGCGAAGAGGTCAGCAACAACGCGATCGAGGTCTACATCCACCGCCTGCGCAAGAAAATCGAAAAAGGCCCAATCCGCATCGCCACCGTGCGCGGCCTGGGTTACTGCCTGGAAAAGATCCCAGGCTAAGCCCTGGTTTGCCGCATGCACAAAGCCCTGAAGCCATGAAATCCAAGGGCTGGAACATGCGGGTCTTCAAACGCGAGCAACGCTCGCTGTTTGGCGAAATCCTCGACTGGATGCTGACGCCGCTGCTTTTGCTGTGGCCCATCAGCCTGGCGCTGACCTGGCTGGTGGCCCAGGGACTGGCCAACAAGCCTTTTGACCGGGCGCTGGTCTACAACGTGCAGGCGCTGGCCCAGCAGGTCAAGCTGGGCACAGACAAGCGTGTCGAGTTCAGTCTGCCGCAGCCCGCCAGCGAACTGTTGCGGGCTGACGAAACCGATCTGGTGTATTACCAAGTGCGCGGGGCTTTCAACGAGCACCTGAGCGGTGAACGCGATCTGCCCCTGCCCACGCCCAACGAACCCAAGGGCAGCAGCTACCAAGTGCACATCCGTGACGATGAGATGCGTGGCCTGGAAGTGCGGGTGGCTTACACCTGGATACAGCTGGCTGCAGATGGCCAACGCCCGGCCCTAGTGCAGGTGGCCGAAACGCGAGAAAAACGCTCGGTATTGGCCGCTGAAATCATCAAAGGCGTGATGCTGCCCCAGTTCGCCTTGCTGCCGCTGGCGGTGCTGTTGGTGTGGTTGGCGCTGGTGCGTGGCATCAAGCCGCTGTCGCAGCTGGAAGAGCGCATCCGCAAGCGCAAACCCGATGACCTCAGCCCTCTGGATGACAAAGCCGTGCCCATGGAGGTAGCGCCCTTGGTGGTGTCGGTGAACGACTTGCTCGAGCGATTGAAGGACTCCATCGTCACGCAAAAACGCTTTCTGGCCGACGCTGCCCACCAGCTCAAAACCCCTCTGGCGGGCTTGCGCATGCAAGCGGATTTGGCGCAGCGCTCGGGCTCCAGCGAAGAAGACCTGAAAAAGTCTTTGCAGCAAATTGGCCGCGCCAGCGTGCAGGCGACACACACCGTCAACCAGCTGCTGTCACTGGCCCGCGCCGAGGGTGGTGGGACCAACTTGCCCTTGCAGTCGTGCGACATGGCCCTGCTGGCCAGCGAGGTTTTGCAAGACTGTCTGCCCCTCGCCATGGACAAGGGCCTGGACCTGGGCTTTGAGGGCGTGGCCGCAGGCACACCGGGCGGACAGGTGCAAGGCAACGCCACCTTGCTCAAGGAGATGCTGCGCAACTTGGTAGAAAACGCCGTTCACTACACGCCCAACACCCCCGAGCGCCAGGGCGTGATCACGTTGCGGGTGTTGGTCGACCCCTACAGCAAAGTGCTGGTGATCCAAGTGGAAGACAACGGCCCTGGCATTCCCTTGGGCGAGCGTGAGCTGGTGTTTCAACCGTTTTATCGGGCGCTGGGCACCAATGTGGACGGTTCAGGACTGGGTTTGCCCATCGTCAAGGAAATCGCCCAGCAACACAGCGCCACCATCAGCGTGGACGTAGCCCACCCGAGCCAAACGCCCAGTGGTGCTTGCTTTACGTTGCGGTTTGGTGCGGCTTAAGCCGCTGCCACTTGCCCCGCTGCTTGTGGGCTTGACGACCAACCACTCGTTTTTGGCGCAGCGGCAGGTTCCATGGCGGCGCAGCAGGCTGCATGGCGGCGTTCCACGGGCATGGTGTCGGACCTGAAGGCGCCGACCTACAAAACCCGTTCAGTATCCTGTAGGTCGGTGCCTTCAGGTCCGACAGGTTTTTTCAGCACAGCGGCTTCAGGCCACCGGACCCATGTTCAGCTGCAGGCGCTCGCGCTCGATCACGCGGGCCACGGCGGGTTCTGCGGCCACTTTTTGCACAAAGGCCCACAACTCGGGGTGCGCCTCGGGGGCGATGCCCGCGATGGTGCCCCAGCGGGTGAGCGTGAGGCTGTAGGCATCCAGAGGCCCAAACCGGTCACCGCTGAGCCAAGCTTGACCTTTGGCGGATGCGGCTTTGACCAGGTCTTGCAGCTCGCTGAGCATGCCGCGAAACAGTTGCGTGTTGTAGGGCTTGAGCGCCGCTTGCACTTCGGGCAAGTCGGTGAACTTTTGCGGCATGAAGATGTGCGTGAACGTCGGGTGCACGGTATTGTTCATCCAGGCCAACGTGGACAGCGCCCGAGCGCGGGACATGGGCTCTGCGGGCAAAAAACCAGCTTGCGGAAACAGCTGGTCCAAGTGCAAAACAATGGCCATGATTTGGGTCACTGGCTGCCCGTCACTCACCAACACAGGCACTTGGCCACGCGGGTTGATGGCTTTGTAATCCTCGCTGTTTTGCTCGCCTTTGTGCAGCTTGACCATGCTCGGCTCAAAGGCCGCACCGCTCATCTCCAACAGCACATGGGGCACAAACGAACAGGCACCGGGGGCGAAGTAAAGCTTCAAGCTCATGGCATGACTCCAAAGACAAGGGGTTATCGGGGTGTGGCCGGCAAGGCGGACGGTGCCGGTGCGGCGGGCGCGGTTGCTGATGCTGCGGGCAAAGTCGGTGCAATTGCGGGGGCAACCACCTCGGCAGCGGGTGCGGCACCATCGCTGACCGGGGCCTCAGCCTGCGCATTGCTGGACTCGGCAGCAGCAGGTGCTGCTGGGCGTACGGTGGGCAAAGGCAGCTCAAACTTCAAGGCCTCAGGATTGATTTGCTGCTGCAGACGCTCGGGTTCGCGCTGCTGGTTGGGGCCATGCCCCCAGCGCGCAAACGCATCCCATTGCCACGCCAGCACAGCGGCGTTGAGCAACAACAAAAGGCCCAGCCAGTATTTCAACATCTTGCAGTGTCCTATCAGGGAAAGGGGCGTACGCTGATTTCGGCGCTCTGGATGTCTTGCGCGCCGGCCTCGGTCTGCAATCGTAACGCACCCCCAACGCCCACCCCCAGCGCCTCGCCTTGCTGGCCATCGCTGGTGTGCACGCGTCGGCCCTTGAGCACATCACGGGCGGCAAAGCGGCTTTGCAAAGGGGCAAAACCGCTGGCTTCAAAAGCCAGCAGGGTTTGGATCAAGGGCAAGGCCACCCTGGCCAAGCAAGCGGGTGCGGTCAGCTCGGGCAGCAACTCGGTGAGGGCCGCTGGCGGCGTGTTGAGCCCGTTGGCTTCCCGGGGTTGGATGTTCAGGCCCACGCCCACCACCACTTGGCTGCGCGCGCCCATGCTGGCCGCCTCGACCAAGATGCCGCCGAGCTTGCGGTCCTGAAACCACAAATCGTTGGGCCACTTGAGGCACACATCGGGGTGCAGGCTTTCGGCCAGACTCAGGCCCACGGCCAAAGACAGGCCTGACCAGTCTTGGGGCGACAGCGGCAAGCTGAGAGAAAACGTCAATGAATCGCCTGGCTGGCTTTGCCACACCCGACCCAAACGGCCCCGCCCTGCGGTTTGGCGTTCGGCCACCAGCAAGGTCGGCTCGTGCAGGCCTGCGCGGGCCCGGCGCATGAGTTCGCTGTTGCTCGAATCGATCTCGGGCAACACCTCGACGGTGAAGTCGGGCAACAGGGGGTACACCTGCTCCCAAATCGTTTCAGCGGGCCAAGGGGTGAGCTGGATCATGGGGCATCGTGGTGGGGGCGGTCATGCGCGCCGAACGCCAGCGAGGGGCCAACAAGGCCTTTGCAGGCAGCGGCAGCGCCTATTTTTTCTGGCCAGGGGTTTTACCCGCCTTGGCGGGTTTTACGGGTTTGGCAGGTTTTGGGGGCTTGCCCGCCTGGGTGGCTTTCTTTTTGTCTTTGGCCTGTGCTTTGGCTTTGCCTTCGGATTTCACCTGGGCTTCGGGTTTGGCTTTGACCTGGGCACCGGACTGGGTCTTGCCCTCGGCCTTGGCCTTGGCCTTGGTTTTAACTTTGTCTTTGGCCTTGGACTTGGCCTTGGACTTTTTCTGACTTGGCGTTTTGGGCGTGTCCTTGCGCTCTTTGGGCGAAAGCAGCGTGCCCCGGCAATTGGCGCTGCCGCACCAGCAAGGGTATTCGGCCTTGAGCTTCTTGGTATAGGGCTCGTCGATGATCAGGCCGTAGTCGTAGTTCAACTCTTCGCCCGCGGCGATGTTGCGAATGGCCTTGATGAAGATGCGGTCGTTGTCTTCGTCGGCTTCGCAATTCGGGTTGCAGCTGTGATTGATCCAGCGCGACGAGTTGCCGCCGTGCAGCGCATCGATCACCCGGTCTTCGTTCACATGGAAATAGAAGGTGTGGTTGGGGTCGTTGGGGTCGTGCGGGTGGCGGTCTTGCGCCTCATCCCAGCTGATGATCTCACCCACGTATTCAATCAAGGTCTCGCCTTCGGCCAGGTCTTGCAGGGCAAACACGCCTTTGCCGTGCACACCGGAGCGGCGCACCTGGATGCGTTTACCGCTGGCATTGGCGACCGAGCGGCTGGGGGAGGAAACAGATGTTTTGGCCACGGCGTTAAAAATTTGTTATGGTGAATTCATGTGGGCGTGCGCGTGAGCGCGTGCCTGGGCGCGTGCGCACACGCGAGACAACGGATTGTAATGACATGAAGACACTGGTAATTGCGGAGAAGCCTTCGGTGGCTCAAGACATCGTCAAAGCCTTGACCCCGACCTCGGGTAAGTTCGAGAAACACGACGACCATTTCGAAAACGACACCTATGTCGTGACCAGCGCGGTGGGCCACTTGGTGGAGATCCAGGCCCCCGAGCAATACGACGTGAAACGCGGGAAGTGGAGCTTTGCCAATTTGCCGGTGATCCCGCCGCACTTTGACTTGAAGCCGGTGGACAAAACCAAGAGCCGTTTGACGGCTGTGGTCAGGCAAGCC
>NZ_CALBEX010000034.1 GCF_937889215.1 uncultured Limnohabitans sp. | reverse complement strand
CAACGTGCCCACGGGTTCTGCGCCCCGCCCCCCGAGACCAAAACGCTGCAGCAGCGCACGCGCCTGTTCACGCGCATCTGCCCGTTTCAGGCCTTGCTCCACCAAGCCAAAAGCCACGTTGTCTTGCAGGTTCAGGTGCGGGAACAGCGCAAAGTCCTGAAACATGAGGGCCAGGCGGCGTTTTTCAGGTGGCCAATCGGTGATGTCCTGGCCGTCGAGCCAGACACGGCCCGAATCGGGCGACTCCAGGCCTGCCACAATTTTGAGCAGCGTGCTTTTGCCGCTGCCCGATGCGCCCAGCAAAGCCACGGTTTGCCCGGCTTCGATGCGCAGGCTCACGTCTTGCAGCAGCGTTTGGCGCTGGCCTTGGGGCCCAAGCCAATGGTGGGTGAGGTGGCGCAGTTCAAGCATGGTGAGGGTTCGGGTGGGAGGTGGCGCTGCGGTGTTCCCCGCGCCCTTCGATGAGCCAAAAAACCAGCAGCGCCAGCCCCATGAGCATGGCCGAGAGCACCAGCGCGGCATCCATGTTGGCGCTGCCAGGCCGGCCCAAACGTTGGTAGATCAGCGTGGTCAGGGTCAGCCATTCGGGACGCGAAAGCAGCAAAGATACCGCAAATTCACCCAGCATGGTGGCCGCAGCAAAGGCCATACCCCGCCGCAAGGCGGGTGCCACCAATGGCAAAGTCACTCGCACCCACACCCGCACCGGCCGGGCACCCAATGTGGCGGCGGCTTGGGCATAGGCGTCGGGCAAAGCGTCCAGCGCGCCGGTCAGGGCCTTGGCCACAAACGGATAGGCCAGCAAAGCATAGGCCGCCACCAACAGCGGCAAACTGGCCAGCCACTGCGGGTACAACAGCAACAAGCCAAAGGCCAAGGCCACGGGTGAGACCACCAAGGGTGCATAGGCACTGGCGCGCCAAGCCAGACCCAGGCGAGGCCAGCGCCGCAGCGCGTGGCCCGCCAGCGCGTGGCCCGCCAGCGCGTGCAACAAACCCAGGCCCGTGGCCAGCGCCAGCGCCATGGCGGTGAACTGCAGCGTGTTGCGCAAGGCCAGCCAAGTGTCCGCCTCGCCCAACACGGCCCCGCCTTGGCCCTGCAACACCGCCTGCACGGCCTGCCAAAGCAAGGCCAGCAAGGGTGCACCACACAGCAGCAGCCAAGTGCTCAAGGCCAACCCCCACCAAGCCCAAGCAGCCAGACCCTGCAAGGGCCGGCGCAGCACCGGGGTGATGCGGGCAGAACTGGCCAAGCGGCGCTCCACCCAGGCATAGCCCCAGGCCACACCCCCAGTCAGCGCCAACATGGCCACGGCCAGCGAGGCGGCGCGGCCCAGTGCCAGTTCATGGGCGATCAGGGTGTAAATCTCCACCTCGACCGTGGCCCAGCGCTGCCCGCCCAGCACCAAGGCCAAGCCAAAGCCGGTAAAGCAATACAAAAAAACCAGGCACAAAGCCGAGACCAGCCATGGCACGAGCACCGGCCATTCGACCCGCCAAAACACCCGCCACGGCGTGGCCCCCAAGGTGCGCGCCACCGCCACCCGCTGGGCACTGACTTGCGCCAAGCCGTCCATGCCTGCGCGCACCACCAAAGACAGGTTGAAAAACAAATTGCCCAGCAGCAGCAACCAGGGGCTGCTTTCGAGCGACCAGCCCGCTTGGGCCAACGGCGCACCCAGCCAGCCACGCGGGCCCCACAAGGACAACACCCCCAGCGCTGCCACCAAGATGGGCACCACAAAGGGCAGCATCAAGGCGCGTTGCCACAGCCGCCGTCCTGCAAAGTCCAAACGGGCCAGCACCCAAGCCATGGGCAAGCCCAGCACCAGACAAGCGACACAAGTGGCCAGCGCCTGCAGCAGCGTCCAGCCCACGCGCCACTGCAGGTGCGCGTCCAGCCACCAGGGCCCGGTGTCCTCAAGCGGCATGCCCGCCAAGGGCTCACCCCACAGGCCTTGCCACAACAGCCGTGCCACTGGCCAAGCCAGCAGCGCCAACACAAACAGCGCAGGGCCAGCGGCAAGCCACAGCACCGCACGGCGTTGGCGTGCCCTGACGGAGGTCAAAGGCTGGCGCCTCGGTTGTGCGATGTCGCCATTTACTTGAGCACCACCTGTGTCCAGCGTTGCTGCCAGCGGCCCGCCTGCGACTTCAGGTCCGCCAGGGCCAGCGACTCAAAGCTGCTGGGCTCTTGGGCATGTTGCATCACCGGATCGCGGGGTGTGCCTGGCTCGGCGGGGTACATCCACATGCTGGTTTGAAGGGCTTGCTGCACGGCGGGCGCGCGCAAAAATTCGATGAATTTCACCCCGGCCGCGCGTGCAGTGGGGCTGGCGCCCTGCAGCAAGGCAGCGCCTTCGACCTGCCGGTACACAGCCGCCGGCATGAACACATTGGCGGTGGGTGAAGTGCTGATTTTTTCCTTGCTGTAAAACACCTCGGCCGCTGGGCTGGTGGCGTAGCTCACCACGATCGGGCGGCTGCCGCCGTTGCGGCTGAACTCGGTGTAGTAAGCCTCGCTCCAGCCTTTGACCACCTTCACACCATTGGCCCGCATGCGCGCCCACCAATCAAAAGCAGCTGACTCGCCCAAGCCAGCCACAGTGGCCAGCATGAAGGCTTGGCCCGGGCTCGATGTGGCGGGGTTGGGCACCACCAACAGGTCTCGATAGGCCGGGCTGCTCAGGTCTTGCAAACGCTTGGGCAGTGCCAGGCCTTTTTGGGCAAACCAGGCGGTGTCGATGTTCAAGTTCACGTAGCCGTAATTCACGGGCACCAAGCCCCCCACCGCACCGTCTGCACCAGCCGTATCGGCCATGCGCGCTTGGGCTGGGCGTTGGGCGGCTGAACCTGCGGCGCTGGGGAACGGGGCCAAAATACCGCTGGCCAAAGCGCGGGGCAGCAAGGTGTTGTCAATGCCATACACCACATCGGCCACGGGCGCGGCTTGGCTCAAGATGAGTTTATTGAGCATCTCGCCCGCATCGCCGCCTTTGATCAGTTGCAGCTTCACACCGGCCTCTTGCTCAAACCGAGACAGCAAAGGTTTGGGCAGGTCAAATGAGCTGTGCGTCATGACGCGCAAAAGGGTTGGGTTTGTGAGCGCTGTTTGCGCCAGCGCAGGGCCTGCAAAGCCAAGCGCCATGGCCCATGCCCAAAAATGTCGTTTCATACGAAATGGCCTTTCATGTCCACAAGCCAGCGCAGCGCATGAACAAAAAAACCGAATCGAGCACAAGGCGATTGATGGGCATTTGCATCACGCTCCCTACGCTGGCACAACCCAGATCAGGTGAGAGGGGTATGTCTCAGCACGGCCGTTGTGAACGGCCAGGCACCCCCGGTGAAGACAGCGATTGTAGGCCTCCTCGGGGCTCAAAAGGGCATTCAGTCAAACGACACCGCATGTCTGTGCGCCGAACAACAGCTGTCGTGGCCTTCGGACTTACACTGGAACTATCGGTTATTGCGCTGGCCTTCGATCAGAGTGACCGATAGACTGCAGACAACGGCGCAGACCCCGCGAACTTGCTCTTCGCCCGCCAAAGTCCCCACGAGGGTCTTTGGCCTCATCCATGGATCATCAGGAGACATTGTCATGAAAATTCGCACCGTCATTCTCATCGTGGGCTCCTTGCTGATGGCCGGGTTTGCGGCACTCAACCAAGCGGAAATCATGCGCACCACCACCATCCATCTGGGGCTGACGGAAATACAGGCGCCGCTTGGCCTGGTGCTGCTGGGCGCTCTGGTGGTCGGGCTGTGCTTTTTTCTGATCGCCATGCTGCTGTTTCAAACGGGCCATCTGATTGAAATGCGCCAAGTCACCAAAGACGCCAAAGAGCAGCGTGCTTTGGCCGACCGGGCTGAGCAGTCGCGTTTTACCGAACTGCGCCAATGGTTGCAAACGCAGCAACAAACCCAACTGCAACGCGAGGAAACAGACCACCAGGCTTTGTGGGCACGGATCGACGCCCTGGAGCAAACCGTTCTGACCCGCTTGGACGAGAGCCACAACGGACTGGCTGCCGGCATCGGCGAAATGGAAGACCGCATTGAGCGACAAGTGCATGTCGTTCAAGGGCAATTGCCGCACGCACGGCTCACAGACCAGGGATAAGCCCAGGCCAACGCCCTGGGCCGCGCGTTGGCCATGCCAGATGCGCCCCACACGCCCGTTCGAGGGCCGAGCTCAGTTCACCGTTCGTTGCAGCACAGACCGTGCTCGGTTCACCGAGCAGACTGCGTTCATACCTTGGCCTGACGCCCATCTGCAGGTGTTGCGAACACCGCCCCCCAATCGGGTCGGGTCATGCCGTCAAGGTGTCAACGCCATTGAAAAGGACTTTGCATGCAACTTCACCACAGCCCCCACACACTCACCAGCATTAGTTTGGAAGAACTCGTTTCGTCTAAGGCCCGGCCTTGCCTGTCGCTCTACATGGGCACCCACCGCAGTCACCCCAACAACCAACAAGACCCGATCCGTTATCGCCATCTGGTGGACGCATTGAAAACATCTCTCCACCACCAAGCGCCCGATGCTGTCCACGCCCTGATCGCGCCCTTTGAGGCGCTGGAAAACGACCACGCGTTTTGGGAGCACACCCTTGACGGGCTGGTGGTGATGGGGTCGGCTGAGTTTTTTCGCATTTATTTGTTGCCCAGACCGGTGGCCGATTTGGCCGTGGTGGCCGACAGCTTTCACACCAAACCCTTGCGGCAATTTTTGCAATCGGTGGAGCGTTACCAAGTGCTGGCATTGAGCTTGCACAAGGTGCAACTGTTCGAGGGCAACCGCGACAGTCTGGAAGCGGTGAGTTTGGCACCCGAGGTCCCGCGCTCTTCGAGCGACACCAGCAGCGATCGCCAACAAGCGCCGCACAGCTCGGTGTCATCTTACGGCGGCTTGGGCGCTGGCCATTCGGCCATGCACCATGGGCAAGGCGGTAAGAAAGACGGCATGGACAGCGAGGTAGAGCGCTTTTTCCGTGCGGTGGATCGGGCAGTACAGGCGCACCACTCCGACATCTCGGGCCTGCCCCTGATGCTGGCAGCTTTGCCTGAACACCACCACCTGTTTCAGGCTATCAGCCACAACCCGCTGCTGATGAAGCAAGGCCTGCTCATCAACCCCGAAAGCCTGAGCCCCGCCGAGCTGCAGCAACGCGCCTGGGCCGTGGCCGCTCCGGCACAACAAGCCCAACAAAGCGCATGGTGCGACGACTACGCCGTGGCCAAGTCCAAAGGACTGGGCAGCGACAACCTGGCCGACGTGGCACACGCGGCCGCAGCCGGCCGTGTGGGCACCTTGTTGATCGAAGCCGGGCCTGGCCGCCGGGCGCATCGATGGCACCACCGGCCGAATCGACTATTCCAAACTCGGCTACCCCCGGGTCGATGACGTGTTGGACGACCTGGGCACTTTGGTTGAGAAATCAGGCGGCCAAGTGCATGTGCTGTCGGCCGAACGCATGCCAACACCCACGGGTGTCGCGGCGAGTTATCGCCACTGAAGCCCGCCATGCGCAAAGCCACTGCGCCCTTCAATAGCGCCACCCCAAGCCCTTTCACCAAACAAGTAAGCCCATGAAAATTCAAATCAACACCGACGTCAACATCCAAAGCAACGAAGCCTTGACCACCCTGGTTCAAGACGCCATAGACCACGCCTTGTCGCGGTTTGCCGAACACATCACCCGAATTGAAGTCCATCTGAGCGATGAAAACGCGGCCAAAAACGGCCAACGTGACCAACGCTGCATGATAGAAGCCCGCTTGGAAGGCCGCCAGCCCGTAGCAGTGACCGAGCAAGCGCCGGCCATGGCCCAAGCGGTACAGGGCGCCGCTCAAAAGCTGGCCCACCTGCTCAGCAGCGCACTGGGGCGTCTGCACGACCACAAAGAAAAAACATCCGGCCTGCCGCTGTCAGGGACAGAACAACGTACTTTTGAATAACGAGGCGATCAAAGCAGCTGCCGCTCAACAACGCAGGGGCAGGAATCACATTTGTAATCCAATGTGTCAGCAGCCTATGGGCCTCATTCGATCTTGGCCGCCTTGAGCAGCGACTGTATGTACGCAGAGCGCTCGGCGGCGAGCACTGCATTGACCAACTGCTGCTTGCTGTCTTCATAGCTAGCTCGGCAAAGGCCAGCCAATCGCCATTGATCTGGCCCCATGGTGTTTGAATCGATGGTGAAACTCTCAGCCAGTCCTTGCAGTTCGGTTCTTTAAGGTCCGACGTTTCACCCACTTGTGGCGCGACATTGTCAAAGGGCTATGGTCCACCTGCCCCACCTCGGGCCTGAAGGCTCCGACCTACAAAGGACGCACTGCAAGGCCCTAAAATGCCCAATTAGCCCGTCACTTTTAAAGCCAGGCCTCAACCCAGTTTTCACCATGTCCGCACCCATGGCCTCCAACGCCCTCGCCCACGATCCCCCTGCCGCCGCCAGCTCAGTGCTGAACTTTGCCAACGGCCAGTGGCGCGTGCGCCGGCCCAGGCCCTTTGTGTTGGTGATCGAAGGGGAAGTGGGCCACGAAGCGGCTGCACCCAGCGACTACTTGCACAACAACCTGCTCTTGCCCGAATGGCGCGAGGCCTTTTACCAATTGGTGGATGCCACCGGCTTGGTGGTCTGCCTGAATGTGGACACCCCACACCCGACTTACCGCGATGTGCGCGGGCGCTCCAGCAAAGGGCGGCTGAGCCAAGGCGAGTATTACCACCACGACGGCTGCACGGGCCCCGTCAAGCCGCGTTTTGTCGAGATCCGCTGCCCTATTCAACCGCAAACTCGCGGCGTGGCCACCGCCGTAGCACCGCACCACGATGTGGTCAAAGCCATGGTGCAAGTGCTGCCCGCCGAGTTGGCTGCCACGCCTGCGCTCATCGAACGAGACATGCGCCTGGCCGCCATCGACCAGATGGACGCCGCCGCGCTCGACCATTTGCAAGGCCTCATCACGCGCACCGTGCGCAAAAAACTCAATGCCGAAGGCGCACGCGCCTACTTCCGCCAAGTGGATACGGCGGCCAATGCCTACTTTGAGCCTTGGGCCTTGGGCGAAAGCCGCTTCATCGCCAACGCCAACAGCGGCGTGACCATGCAACACCGCCGCGCCTACCAAGCCCCGCACACGGGCGGCGTAGCCAATGGCCATTTGGTCAAGCGCTGGACCCATGAAGAACTGTTGCTGCCCGGCCAAGTGGTGGACCAAGCCTTGATCGCAGCGCTGTGCAGTGAAGAAGGTGACGATGCCGATGCAGAGCGGGCCGAAGGGTGTTACCTCGGGGCCCATTGAACCGTCAAGCGATGCGGCTGGCTTATGCCGACATGATTTCAGCAGCCCATGCGATCAAGGACCGGTCAGACCCGCGTGGGCCCATCAGCGACAGGCCCAGCGGTGCCCCGTCGCGGCGGGCCATGGGCAGGCTGATTTGCGGCAGGCCGCTCAAACCGGACACACACAACATGCGGATCGCCCGATTGCGGTAGTCCTCAATTTCGCTCTCACTTGTGGTTTTGAGCGGCGCGATATCGGGCATGCTGGGCAGCACCAAGACCCCATCGTCGCCGAGGAGTTGTTCAATGTGGGCCGTGAACTGTTCACGGAACTGCGCCGCTGAGCGGGCTTGTTCGGCTGTGACGGTGGCCGACCAATGCATGCGCTCGGCCACCGCATGGCCCATGGTGGGGGCGTATTGGGTGATGAAGGGGCCCCAACTTTCCCATGCCTCTTGGCCTTGTACATAGCGAAAGGCCCAATACATTTTTTCGATGTCTTGGAGCACGACCTGCACGGGCCGGTCAGCGCCTAGCACAGCGTTGACCCGTTGCTTGGCCTGGCCCAAAGCGTCCAGGGCCTGAACAGTGGCGAGTGACCAGAGGTCGGTGGGCGACATCAAGCGTGGCCGTGCCGGCAAGGGCTTGTTGTCGGGCCCCAGAAGCACGTCACCGACACGCGCAAACATCTGAATGTCACGGGCAAACCAGCCGCAGGTGTCCAGACTCGGGGCCAAGGGCAGGCCTTCGGCCAAGCTGACCCGCCCGTGCGTTGGGCGCAGGCCCACCAAGCCACAGTGGCTGGCCGGCGCACGCACAGAGCCGCCGGTATCCGTGCCCAGTGCAAAGTCCACCATGCCATTGGAGACGGCCGATGCCGAACCCGAAGAAGAACCGCCTGCAATCCGAGTCGGCGCTGCGCCATTGCGTGGCGCACCGTAGTGGGCGTTGTCGCCCGTCATGGAAAAAGCGAACTCGTCGCACACTGTTTTGCCCACCATGGTGGCGCCAGCGTCCAGCAGTTGTTGCACCACGGGCGCTGTTTTTGTTTGGCAGCCGAGCCAAGCCGCCAGCACGGGTTGCCCCATGCTGGAGGGGTAGCCGGCCACATGGAACAGGTCTTTGACCCCAAAGCGCGAACCGGCCAGAGGACCGTCTTGGGCTGCGGCGGGCGGCACCGCCGGATAGGGCATGAAAGCATGGGGGTCGTGCTGGGCCATCGTGGTTCCTTTTATCGGCAACTTACTTGAGCGGTCGCTTGGGCTTTAGCCTTTGCTGGGATTGATCAAAAATTTAGTCGCTGTGGCGCGCTCGTTGTAGCGTGCGATCTGCGCGAGGTCCACCACATCGCTGAGGCTGATTTCACGGGCGTAATGGCTGGCGAAGGTGGTGGTGAGTTCGTCCATGACGCGTTGGCGCAAGGCGTGGTTGGTGTCTTCGCCCAGTTGCTCGAGGTAGGGGAAAACCAGCCAACCACCGACACCCCAAGCCATGCCATAGCTGCGGGTGATTTCTGTCGGCCGCAAGTCGAGGTTGCCATACAAATACACCTGCTTTTTCACAGAAGACCCATAGCGGCTGTAGGTCGTGGCTTGGCGGCTGAGTGCCGCTTCCATGGCCATGAGTATTTGGTTGGCCAAGGAGCCGCCGCCAGTGGCGTCAAAGGCCAAAGTGGCCCCCGTGGCAACGAGTGCTTCGGTCAGATCCGCCATGAAGCTGGGTGCGCTGCTGTCACAGATGTGGCGTGCCCCAAGGCCTTTGAGCAAAGCGGCCTGGGCGGGTTTGCGCACGATGTTGACCAGCTCTATGCCGTCGGCCTGACAGATTTTGTTGAGCATTTGCCCCAGGTTGGATGCGGCTGCGGTGTGCACCAGCGCGCGGTGCCCCTCGCGCTTCATGGTCTCGACAAAGCCCAAGGCCGTCAACGGGTTCACAAAGCAAGAAGCCCCCTGCGCAGGCGTGGCACCTTCGGGCAGCACCACGCATTGCGCGGCCTTGACCAAGCGGTATTGCGCGTACATGCCCCCAGCGATGACTGTGACGGTTTTGCCGAGCAGCGCCTGGGCAGCAGCTTCGCTGCCCGCAGCCACCACGCGGCCAGCGCCCTCGTTGCCGACAGGCAAGGCTTGGTTCATGCGGCCGGCCATGGCTTTCAGCGCGGGTGCAGAGACCGGTGCTTGTATGCCTGTTTGTCCCGGCAAGGCCGAAGCCTGGCCCATGTCAGCGGGTCCAAAGAGCAAGCCAATGTCAGAGGGGTTGAGTGGCGTTGCTTGGACCTCGATCACCACTTCGTCAGGAGCAGGCGCGGGCAACGTCTGGGGCTGGACGACAACGGCCAAGGTGCCGTCGTCACGAATGGTGGAGGTCAGCTGCAAACCTTGTAGGGAAGATGACATAGAGGGCCTTTCAGTTTGCGATGGACACGGTGAATTGGTTGGATTGACGGGCGAAAGGCAGTTTAGAGTGCCTGCTTGCTCGGCTGTGCCGCGAAGGTGACCGCAAAACGCGCCCTTGGGAAAATGGCTATTCTCTGAAGAATCGGCCGCGCATCGGCGCAGTGGAAGATGGCGCACACGAGCGCAAGCAGCGTCACGCCTCCCAGGTCAATCTCCCACAAGGATGAACGTGTCAAACGTCACACAACAACTGTTTCCAGGCTTTCGCGATGTCACGATCACCGTCGACACAGGGCAGTCCATCGCTGCCGTTGTGGGTGGCGCTGGGCCTGGCCTGTTGCTGCTTCACGGTCACCCGCAGACCCATGTGATTTGGCACCGCGTGGCCGCTACCCTGGCGCAACATTTCACCGTTGTGGCGGCAGACCTGAGGGGTTACGGCGACTCGTCAAAGCCTGAGGGCGGTGCGGACCATGCCCATTACGCCAAACGGGCTATGGCCGCTGACCAAGTCAGTCTCATGGCCGCGCTGGGCTTTACGCGGTTTCAGGTTTTGGCCCACGACCGAGGTGCGCGCGTGGCCCACCGCATGGCCATGGACCAACCTGCTTGTGTTGAACGCTTGGTCACGCTCGACATTGCGCCCACACTGGCCATGTATGCGCAGACCTCTGAACAGTTCGCACGCGCTTATTGGCATTGGTTTTTTCTCATCCAACCGGCGCCGATGCCGGAGCGTTTGATCCGTGCCGATCCGCATGCCTACATTCGCGAAGTCATGGGCAATCGCAGCGCTGGGCTGAAACCCTTTGAGCCATTGGCACTCCAAGAATATGCGCGCTGCTTGGCTTTGCCGGGCGCAGCGCACGGCTTGTGCGAGGACTACCGCGCCAGCGCTGGCATCGATCTGGTTCACGACCGCGAAGACATCCAAGCAGGTCGAAAATTGACCCAACCGCTCTTGGCTTTGTGGGGCGCAGAGGGTGCGATACAGAAATGCTTCAACCCATTGGCGGATTGGCGCGCTGTGGCAAGCAACGTGAGCGGCGAGGCATTGCCTTGTGGACACTACATGGCCGAGGAGCTGCCTGAAGGCTTGCTGGCCAAGGTTTTGCCATTTTTACTTTCACCCCCCATGTCTTGAAAAGCTGAACACAACAGGCTTGCCCAATTTGCCCCACATCGGTACTTTTCAAGCGCACACGGTAGATGAGCCACACAAAACACATGGCACCTAGATGACACCTTATTGGTGTTTAACCTAGGGTGACATTCCCAATCAGCACCTACACTTTTTTCGATCAGCGCCGTTTTGCCGCTCACGAGGAGATTCTGATTTGGTTGTCGATGAAACAAATGCCCTGCTACAGGTCAAGGGAATCACAGTTCGTTTTGGCGGTATCACGGCATTGGATAACGTCAGTTTTAACCTGCCAAAAGACAAAGTCTGTGGTTTGATTGGCCCCAACGGGGCAGGCAAAACGACCTTGTTCAATTGCCTGAGTCGTCTGTACGACTACCAAGAGGGGGACTTGTTGTTTGATGGACAGTCGATCACGCAAACCCCGGTACACGAGATGGCCAACACCGGCATTGGCCGCACTTTTCAAAATCTGGCCATGTTCAAAACCATGAGCGTTCAAGAGAACATCATGGTGGGTGCCCACAGCAAGTCCAAGACAGGCTTTTGGGGCGGCATGTGGCCAACCGCCAAAACGCGGGCAGAAGAAACCGATCTCAAAAAACGTGCAAACGAGCTCATTGACCGACTCAAACTGACAGACGTTGCCCATCGGCCGGTTGGCGACCTGCCGTTCGGCTTTCAAAAGCGGGTGGAGTTTGCGCGTGCCCTCGCCTCTCAGCCGCGCTTGCTTTTGCTAGACGAGCCAGCGGCGGGACTCAACCACGAAGAGCTCAGCGATCTGGCCGACCTGATCAAGCAGGTGCGCGATGAAATGGGCATCAGTGTGTTGCTCGTCGAACACCACATGCACTTGGTGATGAACGTCTCCGATTGGATTGTGGCGCTGAACTTCGGTCGAAAGATTGCCGAGGGTACG